>JANMSY010000007.1:0-5350 GCA_031389865.1 Anaerolineales bacterium
GCAAAGACGGACCGGGCGTACCTCTTTGGGATTGGCTGGCATGGAGGAACGTGCCTTGCTGATGGGCGGCGAGGTGCAAATCCATTCACGCCCGAACTATGGCACGGAAGTGGAAGCCAGGATCCCGTATCATATTATGAAGGTAGAGGTAAGCAATGACACGTCTTCTATTAGTGGATGACCATGCGGTGGTTCGCTCGGGGCTGCGCATGTTATTGAGCGGTCACAGCGAAATGGAAATTGTGGGAGAGGCCGCCACGGCTGAAGAGGCTTTGCAAAGGGCCGGGGAATTCAAGCCGGACGTCATTTTGATGGATATTGGCCTGCCCGATAAAACGGGAATTGAAGCCACCCGTGAGATCAAGGCCAAATTCCCGGATATAAAGATCGTGGCTTTGACCATTCATGAAGATGAAGAATACTTCTTCCAAATGTTGAATGCCGGTGCTTCGGGGTACGTTCCCAAACGTGCCGCACCCGAGGAGTTGATCACAGCCATCACTGTCGCTGCCGCAGGAGAGGTATATATATATCCAACCATGGCGAAGTTATTGGTGCGTGATTATTTGAGTGCGGAACATCCCGCTGAGGAAAAAATAAACCTGGATGGATTAACAGATCGCGAACGGGAAGTGTTAACTCATCTTGCAGAAGGTTCCAGTAATGACGAGATCGGGAAGGCTTTGGTGATCAGCTCGAAGACAGTGGAGCGTCATCGGGAGAACATCATGCGGAAATTAAACCTGCATTCCCGTTCTGAACTGGTCCGGTACGCGATCCGCAAGGGGATCATTAAGGCGTAAGTAAAAATTGGCTCGTAAGTAGCCAGGCTGGAGACCTGAATTTTCGCAGATTTCATATTTCGATTCCCCCGTTACTTTCTATTGCTTGTCTCATACGGGGTGAGTTGAAGCGTTTTTTTGGTTACCGAATATATGTGCACTATAATTGATTTATGTCCACGCCGACTTTAGCCACTAAACTGTATATTCCCCAACCTCGGCCTAAAGTTGTCCTCCGCCCCCGCCTGATCGAGCGGCTGAACGAGGGTCTTCCTTTGAGCCGTACGCCCGGCGTGACCCTCATCTCTGCCCCCGCGGGCTTTGGTAAAACCACGGTGGTCAGTGAATGGGTCGCCGGTTGCGGGCGACCGGTTGCCTGGCTCTCACTCGACGAAGCGGATAACGACCCCACACGCTTTCTGACTTACCTCGTTGCTGCTTTGCAAACGCTTGTCCTGCGCAGCCCCCGCAGCGCGGGTAAAATCAAAGAGATTGCGGCGAATTTTGGAAAGGGGATGTTGGATATGCTCCAATCCCCTCAACCACCGCCAACTGAATCAATTCTGACTGCCCTGCTTAATGAAATCACCACCATCCCGGATAATTTCATCCTCGTCCTTGATGACTATCACCTGATTGATGACAAAGCGGTTGACAATGCCCTCACCTTTTTACTTGAGCACTTGCCGCCGCAAATGCATCTGGTCATCACCACCCGTGAGGATCCAAACCTACCCCTGCCTCGCTTACGCGCCCAGAACAAATTGACCGAACTGCGGGTCACAGACCTGCGTTTTATTCCATCCGAAGCTGCCGAATTTCTCAACCAGGTGATGGGTCTGAACCTCAATGCAGAAGACATCAACGCACTGGAAACCCGTACTGAAGGCTGGATTGCCGGCCTGCAATTAGCCGCGATTGCCCTGCGAGGGCCGATGTCAATGCCGGGGCATCAAGACGCCACCAGCTTCATCAAATCTTTCACCGGCAGCCACCATTTCGTGATGGACTATCTGGTTGAAGAGGTCCTGGGGCAGCAGTCCGAAAGCATCCTGACTTTCCTGCTGCGAACATCCATTCTCGACCGTATGTGCGGCCCCCTTTGTGATGCTGTTCTACTCGCTCCTTCTACTTCCGGGCAAGAAACCCTGGAATATATTGAACACGCCAACCTGTTCATCGTCCCTCTGGACAACGAGCGGCGTTGGTATCGCTATCACCATCTCTTTGCTGATTTACTGCGGCAGCGGCTCTCTCAGAGCATTGCCCCATCTACCAAGGAGGCGGAAAGTCGCGTAAACGAATTGCACATCCGTGCCAGCCAGTGGTACGAGGACAATGGTCTTGAGCTTGAAGCGTTTCAGCATGCTGCCGCTGCCAATGATATTGAGCGCGCCGAGCGCCTGATGGAAGGAAAGGGGATTCTCCTACATTTTCGCGGCGTGGTGACTCCTCTACTGGACTGGCTGGAGTCGCTGCCGACGACAGTGCTGAATGATAGACCCTGGTTGTGGTGGAAGTATGCCTCGTTGCTGCTGACTAATGGTCAGACGACTGGTGTGGAAGAGAAACTACATGCTGCTGAAGCCGCTCTCGCTCTGCGAGGCACCGAGATGGACGACAAGACCCGAAACATTGTCGGACAAATTGCTGCCGCCAGGGCTACATTGGCTCTCACTCGGTACGAGGTAGAATCCATGCTTATCCAGTCGCGCCGCGCCCTGGAGTATCTACACTCCAAAAACCTGCCTTACCGCGCTACCGCTAACTGGACACTGGGATATGCCTATATCCTTCAGGGAGACCGTGCCGCAGCCCGCCGAGCACTTACTGAAGCCATATCTATTAGCCAGGCGGCCGGGGATATCTTCACCACCATATTGGCGACAATCGGCTTGGGCTATATACAGGAAGCAGAAAACCAGCTCTATCAGTCGGCCGAGACCTATCGGCACGTCCTGCAATTGGCAGGTGATAGGCCGCAACAGATTATCAACGAAGCGCATCTTGGCCTGGCTCGTGTACTCTACGAATGGAACGATCTGGATGCCGCTGAGCAGCACGGGGAACAGAGTCTCAAACTGGCGCGGCAGTATGAGAAGGTTATTGACAGATTCCTTATCTGTGAGGTGTTCCTCGCCCGCCTGAAACTGGCCCAAGGGGATGTGGATGGCGCGGCTGCTATCCTAACTCAGGCCAGTCTGTCCGCGCGTGAGCAAAACTTTGTGCATCGCATCCCTGAAATTGCTGCCGCACAAGTGTTGACGTTGCTTCGCCAAGGCAATCTGGCGGCGGCCGCTCATCTGGCTGAGACCCACGAACTCCGCATTAGTCAGGCACGGATACACTTGGCCCAGGGAAACGCGTCCGCGGCACTGGGGGTGTTGGAGCTATTGCGTCAGCAGGTGGAGGCAAAGGCCTGGGAGGATGAACGGCTCAAGGTAATGGTTCTACAGGCGGTGGCTTTCCATAAGCTTGGGGAAAAGGACAAGGCTGTGCAACTGCTGGGTGACGCACTCGTGCTGGCAGAGCCGGAAGGTTTCATCCGTATCTTTGTCGACGAAGGTACCTCGATGGCTCACCTACTATCCGAAGCCGCTGCACAGGGGATTATGCCAGACTATGTAGGTAACTTGCTGGCTATATTTGAAGCTAAGAAGCAGAAGAGCGAAGACAAAACTGATCTGCGACCTGCCCAACCCCTTATCGAGCCATTGAGTCAACGTGAGTTGGAAGTACTACGCCTCATTGCTCAGGGGCTCTCAAACGATGAGATTGGCAAACAGCTTTTCCTTGCCCTGGACACAGTTAAAGGGCATAACCGTAGAATTTATGACAAACTACAGGTTCAAAGGCGTACTGAAGCTGTAGCCCGCGCACGCGAGCTGGGTTTGTTATAAGTGCAAGTGACAGTATTCCTCAATCTTCTCCCCTCCTAATTCAAAACAACACCTCCAACTAACACCAAAGTGTCTGTACGGCGACACTATGATGAAGATATATTATCTGTACATTGAACAAGTGGCGCAGGCTGTTATGACCGGCCAAACAGGTACAGCGTAATGTCAAACGAACTCAACCTAAAGACTGATCCTGGTCATCCAATGGTCTATCAAATCAAGGTCGAGGGTCATCTGGGTCGTGAATGGACAGACTGGTTTGATGGCCTGACCATTACGCTGCAAGACAACGGCGATACGCTTCTAACCGGACCGGTAGTCGATCAGGCCGCGTTGCATGGATTGCTAAAAAAAGTGCGTGATTTAGGAACGCCATTGGTTTCGGTCATTCGTGTTGAACCTGGTCAGGCAGATGTCAAACAGTAAATTGAAATACATCAATTTTGTTTAATAAAAGGAGCAGAATCATGACGTTACTACCCATACACATCATTGCTGGACTCATTGGACTTGTTTCGGGCGCGGTTGCGCTTTCTGCCCGCAAGGGAGCAAAGCTGCATCGCAAGGGCGGAATGTTTTTTGTCTATGCCATGCTGGTTGTGGCGATCACTGGTACAGTGATGGGATTGATGCTGTCCGAGATGGCTGCAGTACTCCCCGGTGCGCTAACGTTCTATCTGGTGCTTACTTCATTTCTTACCGTCCGGCGTCCTGTTGTTCTGAAATTTCCGTGGATTGACCTTGGCGCCATGTTGCTTGGGCTGATAGTGGGCATTGCCGGTATCCGGTTTGGTCTTCAGGTTTTAGATAGCGCCATGGGCGGGACGGAAGGGGGGCTGGCGGCGGCTTACTTCATGTTTGGTGTGGTGCCATTACTGGCAACGCTGGGGGATATACAGGTGATGCTGAGACGAGGAATTCAGGGAGCACCTCGTATTGCCAGACATTTGTGGCGTATGTGCTTCGCGCTATTTCTTGCAGCCATCTCACTCTTTCTGGGTCAGGCACAGGTGTTTCCGGAGCCGCTGCGCAATTCCGGTCTGCTGCCAATCCCTGTACTTTTGGTGTTGTTGCTCATGTTCTATTGGCTGGTACGCGTACTGTTTACGCAGTGGTATCGACGTGTCTACCAACAGGCACCATCCGACGTTTCTGCTTCGCTTCGCAAAGCGCCTGACGCTGGTCGTTCAGTAGCCAAATAACAAAGCAACATAGAGGAGAGTAGATATATGAAAGCTGCCCTTTATACGGCGTTAGGTTTTGCGACTTTCAGGATGTATATGTCGTAAGCTATTCTGAAAGCCCAATCAAACTCACACAGGAGAAATATTTATGAAAGCAATTATATTCACACAATACGGATCACCAGATGTTCTTCAGCTCAAAGACGTGGAAAAACCCACGCCCAAGGACAATGAAGTCCTGATAAAAATTCATGCCGCATCTGCAAACCCCGCTGACTGGCATACGATGCGGGCCGAACCATTCCTGGCCCGCCTGACAAACGGACTTCTCAAGCCCAAAAACCCCAGGCTTGGCGCGGACCTGGCGGGGCGCGTTGAAGCGGTCGGCAAAAACATAACTCAGTTTCAAGCGGGGGATGATGTATTTGGCGAATTGCCCCTGGATGGGTTGGGGAGTTTTGCTGAATATGTGTGTAGTAATGAA
>JANMSY010000025.1:0-3998 GCA_031389865.1 Anaerolineales bacterium
TGAGTTCGTCCGTATGAGGTGAGTCGAACCAGTCGAGGTGACGCACCTCCACAGCCAGGCGCACGTCGCGCGGCCAAACGGAGAGAAAGATCTCCAGTTCGCTGATCAGTTCAGGGGGGAAACGAGGCGGCAGTTGCAGGAACATCGGCCCGAGGCGTGATCCGAGTCCACGCATTACTTCGATGAATTGCTCCGCCCGCGGGATGTTATCCACCAGGGTCCCTTCGTGGCTGATGGCTTTGGGAACTTTGGGGCAAAAGCGAAACGTCTCAGGCATCTCCGCCACCCAATTCTGTAACGTAGTCTGGGCAGGGATGGCATAGAACGTGGTATTGCCTTCAATGGTTGTGAGCCGCCGCGCGTATTCATGAAGAAAATCCTTCGGCTTCGTGTCCTCAGGATAAAAATTTCCCACCCAACCCTTGAATGACCAGACGGGACAGCCAATATAGAGGTTCATAAAGTGAAGCTCCTCCAGGTGAAGAATGAGATCCTACAGTACTTAAAACGCAGTGGGAAGGTTGTAGTTATCATCGATCCAGAGGACATGAGACAACTCTCACGGTGCAACGTTGATTTTTCGAAACAAACAGCGTATATTTGATAAAACTGGATATGTTTTGTCGTATTTTTTCGTCATGCTGGAAGCGGGGTATCGAAATGGTAAAAATCAGACTCAGAAAAACAGGGCCATCCACTGCTCGCAGGTGGAGCATGAAAGGTGACATGTCATATACTAAGAGGCAAGTTAGGAACCGATTAGGTTAATGAATACTCCCGATCCCATGTCAAGAGCTTTTCTCCCCAGACTGACGGTTGAAGAACTAAACGGCTTGCAGGATTACTGGAGAATTTACGAGTTACATCGCGAAGAGATCAGGTTGCAACTTCTGCAAATGGCGGGTGACCACGCGGAGTTCAAATTCATCATGCAAAATCCTGCATTACAACAAAATGCTCAACAACAGGACGTAACGATCGAAATACAGCGCCGCGCTGTTTTTCACAATGAATGGCAACCCTATCTGGACAGCCTGCGCAGACAGGGAATCCATTACGCACAGGCGGGCCTGAGTTTCCATGCCTGGTTTGAGATCGTCAGTGCCTTCCGCAAGTACATGACACCGCATTTGCTTGACGCATACCAGGGAACGCCAGATCGTCTGCTGGCCGCCATGAACGGCATTGATACGTTTGTTGAAATCATCATGGGAGTGATCGGCGAAAGTTATCTGGATACAAAGGAGCAGTTGATCCATAAACAGGAGGAGATGATCCAGAACGCCAGTGAACGCGAGCGGGAGGACGAAATGATCCGAAGCCTCCTGGAGTCGGCTCCGGATGCCATGATTGTCGTGAACAGTGATGGCAGGATCATCCTGGTCAACTCACAAACGGAAAAGATGTTTGGATATCAACGCTCTGAAATACTGGAACAGCCGGTGGAGATATTAATCCCTGAAAGCTATCATGAAAAACATTCGACACATCGAAGTCTTTTTTTTGATAAACCACAATTGCGGCCCATGGGAGTCGGGCTGAAGCTGCGTGGTGTTCGGCGGGATGGAAGCGAGTTCCCTGTGGAAATCAGCCTGAGTCCATTGCAGACCGAGGAGGGAATCCTGGTCACGGCCGCGATCCGCGATATTACGGAGCGAAAACGTGCAGAGGAAAAGATCAGGAGCTTGAACGAAGACCTGCAGCAGCGTGCCCTCGAACTGGAGTCTGCCAACAAGGAACTTGAGGCGTTCAGCTATTCCGTCTCCCATGACCTGCGCGCTCCCCTGCGCACGATTGATGGATTCAGCCTTGCCGTGTTGGAAGACTATGGCGACCAGTTGACAGACGAGGGACGCGATTACCTGATGCGGATCCGCACGGCCGCCCAGCGTATGGCGCAGTTAATAGACGACCTGCTCAACCTCTCACGCGTTACACGCGCGCCCCTGACCCCGGAGCCAACCAGCCTGAGCATGGTTGCCCAGCATGTTATCCGTGAGCTGCAACAGGCGAGCCCGGATCGAATCGTCGAATTCTCCATTCTCCCCAACATCGTCGCGAACAGTGATCCGCGCCTGATGAAAGTTGTCCTCGAAAACCTGCTGGGCAATGCCTGGAAGTTTACGTCAAAACAGGAATTTGCCCATATCGAGTTTGGCGCATCTGACCATACAGGCAATGGACATGTATTTTATGTACGTGATAATGGTGCTGGTTTTGATATGGCCTATGTAAACAAGCTGTTTGGTGCCTTCCAGCGTCTGCATTCGAGTTCCGAATTTCCCGGCATCGGCATTGGGCTGGCAATTGTACAGCGCATTATCAACAGGCACGGCGGACGTGTGTGGGCGGAAGGCGCCGTCGATCAGGGGGCCACCTTTTACTTCACCTTATCCAGGAGTGAACAGTCATGATTCAGAAAATGATCCTGCTCGTTGAAGACAATGCAGATGACGAAGCCCTGACCCTTCGGGCATTAAATAAGAGCAAAATTGCAAATAAGATTGTTGTTACACGGGATGGAGCAGAAGCACTGGAGTACCTGTTTTGTACCGGTCAGTATGCAGACCGCGATCCACGTGATCTGCCGCAGGTCACCCTGCTGGACTTGAAGCTTCCCAAGGTGGATGGGCTCGAGGTCCTTCGCCGCATCCGCTCAGATGCGCGCACACGTATGCTGCCGGTCGTGATGCTTACATCCTCCAGGGAGGAACAGGATATGATCAATGCCTACTCCAACGGAGCCAACTCGTACGTCCGTAAGCCTGTCGACTTTAATCAATTCGTGGATGCGATTGGCCAGCTCGGTTTATACTGGCTGGTACTCAATGAGGCTCCACCCTTTTAAACCGAATGGAAGTTGAAAAACGTTTACGGATTCTGCTGATCGAGGACTCGGATAACGACGCCCAGCTATTGCTGCGCGAGCTTCGGCACCTGGGCTACAGGGTGGAATATGAACGCGTGGAATCGGCAGAGGATGTGCAATCTGCGCTCACAAATAAAGCCTGGGATCTTATTATTTGTGATTATTCCCTGCCTCATTTTACCGCGCCTGTCGCCCTGCAGATGTTGAAATCCAGCGGCCTGGATCTGCCCTTTATTATCGTAAGCGGCACGATCGGAGAAGAGACTGCGGTCAACGCGTTGAAGGATGGGGCTCATGACTTCATCATCAAGGGGAGATATGCACGGCTTGGGCCGGCGATTGAGCGTGAACTGAGTGAGGTAGAGATCCGCCGTGAACGCAGCCGGGCGGAAGAGGCGCTGCGTGAGAAGGAACACCTTCTGTCTGAAGCGCAACGCATTGGGCACATCGGTAGTTGGAGTTTCACCATTGCCGGTGATACCCTGCAATATTCAGATGAAATGTATCGCCTGCTCGATATCTCACCCGCAGATTTCCAACACACTCGTGAAGCTTTTCTGAACCTCGTGTACTCTGCAGACCGGCTCAGTGCCACTACATGGATGGATGAAATCAAAGCTGGCCGACCGACAAAAGAACTGGACTTTCGAATCTTCCACTCGAGTGGCGAACTCCGTTACATCCAATGCAGAGGTGCAATCGTTTATGACAATGCCGGTATCCCAGAGTGCTTTGTGGCGACAGCACAGGATATTACAGAACGCAAAATTTCCGAGATCCAGATACGCCAGCAAATTGCGCACCTGACTGCGCTTAGAACCATCGACCAGGTGATCATGTCGAGTTTTGATATACGCTTTACGCTGGACATTATCCTATCGCAGGTGATCACACAATTACAGGTTGATGCAACCGGCATATTACTCCTGGATTCGACCGCGCAGACATTGAAGTATATGGCAACACGAGGCTTCCGCACACAACTCATAAGGAATGCGCGCGTGGGCATAAGTGACAGCTATGCCGGGCGCGCGGTCGCAGAACGGCGGCTGATTCGAATCGAGAATGTAAAAACCCAGCCTGATCGTGAACCCATTAAAACATTGCTCTCGGGGGAGGAATTTGCCAG
>JANMSY010000039.1:0-2565 GCA_031389865.1 Anaerolineales bacterium
ACCATAAGCAAACAGGAAGCGGTCATTTCAAATATGGTTCTCTGGGAATCGCCGAGATGCTCGGCTGGATTGACAAATCCAGCCGCCAGATTCGGGGCAAATGCCAGTGGGATTTGGCAATCCCTCGTTAGCAGAATCACGACAACTCCCAATGAGCCAACATATTTGAAATGACCGCTTCCTGTTTGCTAATGGTATTATCTTTCACAGAATAAAAGCCAATGATCCGTAGCTACTTGTCGCGAATAAGTCTCCTCGCCCGTTTCACCCTCGTATCCTTCTCCATTACGCTGCTGATCGCAATGGGACTGGCGTGGCGTCTGGAATTGGCGCTGGAGCGTGATGCCTTATCCGCGGTGGCGGAGAACACTGCCCATCAGGCAACGAACATCCTGAGCAGGAACCTGACCGTTGCCGATCTGGAGACGGCGTTGCACGGGGATCGATACGAAGAGATCGATACACTGATCCACAACACGCTGCTGAGTGCGGATATCGTGCGCATCAAGATCTGGAACCGTGACGGTCTGCTCGTCTATTCAGATGATAAAAATATCGTGGGGAACGTATTCGCCGTCGAAGAGGATATGCAGGAGGCATTTCATGGAGAGATCGCGTCCGAGGTCACGGACCTGCAGTCGCAGGAGAATCTGGACGAGCGGGACCAATACACGGAACTCTTCGAGATCTATGTACCGCTGCAACCCGCGGATTCGCAGGAAATCCTGGGGGCGTATGAAGTTTATTATGATCTATCCAAACTACAGCCGCGCCTGACGGACATCCGCCATACCGTCTGGAGCGGGGTGGGGATCGGGTTCCTGATCCTGTACGGGACCCTGTTCCTGGTCATCCGCAACGCCTCGCGGGAATTGATGCAGCGAAACAGGGAGAACCAGGTCCTGCTCGTCACGGAACGCAGAGAGCGGGAGCAATCCGAACGGCTGGAACGCCTCAACCGTGCCTTGAGCGAGATCCTCGATCTCCGCAAGCTGCTCGACCTGGTCTGTCGGGAAAGTGTGGACGTGTTTGAAACACATGCTGCCTTTCTCTGGCTGCTGGAGGAAGGCGAACTGGTCGGCTTCGCCGCTGCCGGCCCCGGCGCGGATCAGTTCATCGGCATGCGGTTCCCCATTTATGATCCGCACCTGCTGGCGGCACGCGTGGCCCGCGAACGAAAACCGATCCTGCTCAATGATGCAATGAACTCTGCAGACGTGGACCACACAATGATCGAACGGTTCGACATCCAGTCCATGATGGGCATCCCGCTGATGAAAGGGATGCATGTGCTGGGGGCCCTGATGATCCTGGATTCTGAAAATGCCCGGCGCTTCACTCCACAGGACCTGCAGATGGCGTCCATTTTTGGAGGTCACGCGGCGCTGGCGATCGACAACGCCCAGCTCTATGAAAAAGCGCAGGTGCACCTCAAGCATGAAAAGGCATTGCGGGAGATCGACCTCGCCATCACGTCCAACATGGAATTAAGCGCCACGCTGCGGGTGGTGCTGTACCAGGTGCGGTCACGACTGCACGTGGATGCGTGTGCCATCCTGCTGCTGGACCCGTCTGCACAAACCCTGAACCATGCCAGCGCTCAGGGCTTTCGAACGGGGCTCATTACAACGACGCATCTTCATCTTGGGGAGGCTGGCGCAGGATACGCCATGCAGGAACAACGTATCTTTGGACGCGTGGAGCTCGAAGCGCCTGCTGAAATCCCTGACCGCGCAGATCTGATCGCTGAGGAAAAATTTGCAGCCTACTTCATTGCGCCACTGCTTGCCAAGGGGAAACTGCTGGGTGCCCTGGAGATCTATCACCGCGCGCCCATCGTGATGAAAGCGGAATGGCTGAAATTCCTGGAGGCGCTGGCAGGGCAAACGGCCATCGCCATTGACAATGCCACTTTATTTGTAGACCTGCAGCGCTCCAATCATGACCTGACCCGGGCCTATGACACGACCCTGGAAGGCTGGTCTGCCGCGCTCGACCTGCGCGATAAGGAGACCGAGGGGCACACCCAGCGCGTGACCGCAATGACCGTCCTTCTGGCAGAACGGATGGGCGTCGGGCACCAGGAACTGGTCCAGATCCGCCGCGGGGCGCTCCTGCACGATATCGGCAAGATGGGCGTCCCCGACCGCATCCTGCTCAAGCCCGATCCACTGACCGACGACGAATGGGTGCTCATGCACATGCATCCCAGCTACGCGTTCCAGCTGCTCAAACCCATCGCCTATCTTGGCGGGGCGCTCCACATTCCGTATTGCCATCACGAGAAATGGGATGGCACAGGCTACCCGCGCGGACTGAAAGGCGAAGAGATCCCCCTGGAGGCGCGCATCTTCTCGATCGTGGATGTGTATGATGCCCTGATCTCGAACCGTCCCTACCGCACTGCGTGGCCGCAGGACAAAGCCCTGGGTCATATCCAGGAGTTATCCGGCACGCACTTCGACCCGTGCGTGGTGGAAGCCTTTTTGAAGATGGTGGGAGAAACTCAGTAAATAATTGGGTACTACTTTAAATGTTGCCATCGCCCTGCGGCTCGGACTCGCA
>JANMSY010000048.1:0-4524 GCA_031389865.1 Anaerolineales bacterium
GAACCACAGAGACGCGGAGAAAATAATAAAAACTCTGTAAACTCAGCGTCTCTGCGGTGAAAATTCTTTTCTGTTAGGGTTAAAACAGAAAGCACAGTTCAAAAATCCTGTGCTTTTTGTTTTTCTCTCGATCGTAGTGGCAATAATCACTTCCCCTTGATCATCTGCCTTGCCACCTGCATCAACTCATACGCCGAACGGAGCGTCCCCTCGCCTACTTCGCCGAGCATCTGCGAGAGTTCCAGCAGGCGCGGTTCGCCATCGAGACGGTCCACGCGTGTCAATGTGCGGTTGCCCTGAATCAGTTTCTGCACCTGATAATGTTCATCGCCGAACGCAGCCAGTTGTGGGAGATGCGTCACACAAAAGACCTGATGCAAGCGGGAGAGGTTCCAAAGTTTCTGTCCCACAGTCATGCCGACGCGCCCGCCGATGCCCTGATCGATTTCGTCGAAGATCAGGGACGGCACTTCATCGGCCCTGGCAAGCACATTCTTTAACCCCAACATCAAACGCGATGTCTCACCACCTGAGGCGATCTTTGCCAGTGGCTTGAGTCCTTCGCCGGGATTCGGCGCGACCAGGAATTCAATCCTGTCAAATCCGTTTTGGTCGAAGGCAAGGCGCGTGCCGTTTTCAATGGGCGCGCCGTTCGGGTCGGGCCTGGACTGGAAATCAACGCCGAATTTCGCATCCGCCATGCGCAGGTCGTCCAATTCGGTTTCGATGCCACTGCCCATCGTCACCGCGGCAGACTTGCGCTTCTCACTCAATACACTTCCCTGCTTCGCAAGCTTCTCCAACAGTTTGGCTTCCTGCATCTCAAGTTCCTGAATGCGTTCCGCCGCGCCTGTGATCGTTTCAAGCTGTTTGCGCGCTTCCGCTCCATACGAAAGGACCGCAGGAATACTTCCGCCATACTTGCGCACCAACGAATGGATCAGATCGAGTCGTTCCTCGGCCTCATCAAGCCGCTTCGGGTTGAATTCGATCTCCTCGAGATAATCGCGCAGGCTGTGAATGAGGTCAGACATGGTATCGAGCAAAAGCTCTGCCTGGTTCGCCATTTCATTTTGAGCCGAATCGATTTTTGCGAGTGCCGTCAATGCCTGCACAACCTGTCCCGCCAGATCTGTCGCGGCAGGAGTCTCGGGCGAACCTTCCTCCAAAACAGCCAGCGCTTCCTGCGCATTGCGTGAAAGCGATTCTGCATTGGCCAGGCGGTCACGTTCCCTGCGCAGCTCTTCATCCTCGCCGGGCTTCAAACGCGCAGCTTCGATCTCCTCGGCTTGATAGGTGAGCATCTCCACGCGGCGCTCTGAATCGGATTGCGCTTTTCGCAATTCAACCAGCTCGCGTCGCAGGTTCAGCAGCGCGTGATAGGTTTGACGGTAGTCGCTCAGGGGGCGCGCCACTTCTGCATAGCGGTCAAGCAGGCCCAGGTGGGCGCGAGGATCGAGCAGGGACAAATGCTCCGCCTGCCCGTGGATGTCGATCAGAATCGCGCCAAGTTCCTTCAACAGGGAAACGCTGACCGTGCGCCCATTGATGCGCGCGATGCTGCGCCCCTCCTTGCGGATCTCGCGCGTCAGCACCACATAATCGGGATCGTCCATCAATTCTTCGCGCTGCAGGATGAAGTGCACCGCTTCCATTTCGGGACCTTTGAGATGGAACACGCCTTCGACGACCGCGGCATCTGAATCGGCGCGCACGTAGGTTGTGTCTGCCTTGCCGCCAATCAGCATGACCACGGCATCGAGAATAATGGACTTGCCCGCGCCCGTCTCACCCGTGAGGATGATCAGGCCGGGGCCAAAACGTAGATCGAGTTGATCTATGATGGCAAAATTGTGAATACGGAGTTCTGTAAGCATAGGGTATGGGTTATCGGGACAATTGGATTCCAGAAAGTCGGGTATATACGAGCGGGACAACAATTACGAGATAGATCACTTGATAGAGTATGCCAAACAGGCCGGATGTCATAAGTTGAAACAATATCATGGGCAGCGCGCCCACAATTACACCCGCCGCAACCGTCATAAACAGTGAACGTGAACGGCGCTTGCGCGTGACGGCACGCACACTTTCAGCAATGACGACACCTGCAGTCGGCGAGCCAAGAAAGATGAGGATGAATCCGAAAAAGCCGATGCCGCCGATCAGTGTGACAAGAAATGCGGCGATAGCGGAGAGAAGCGCCGCGACGATAAAGCCTGAAAGATAGTCGTACCACTCCGATGTGTTGAAGGCTTTCTGCTGTCCCTTCACGCATTCGCGGCAGCGATAGCCAATTGGCGTTCGCACGGCACACTGCGCACAAATCGGACGGTCACAGTTGTTGCATCGCAGGGATGTCTCACGCGTGGGATGAACATAGCAGTAGAGTGTTGTCGATTCGGTCATCTTGGCAATCCTAAAGAGTTTTCATTCATGTGAAGGGTCAGGTTGCGATAAAAATAGCCCGGGTCCCCAAAGCGGACAAACTGAGTTGTGACATCTGCAGCATGCACCTCGACACGGTCATCCTCCATCAAAATAATGGAGGGTTGTCCGTCAATGCTCAGGACTGCGTTTTCACCGTTGACATGGATGGTAACAGCCGAACCCTCAGACAGCACAACCGCCCGGTCCACGGAAAGATGCGGGGCGATGGGAACCAGCAAAATGTTGCGCAGTTCAGGCGGCAGGATCGGTCCGCCTGCAGCGAGGGCGTACGCCGTTGAACCGGTAGCTGTAGAGGCGATGAGACCGTCTGCAACATAACTGGTCAGATGGCGTCCATCCACCGAAGCGGACAGCCGAACGGGACGAAGGGTCTGACCGCGTGCCACCACGACTTCGTTCAACGCGTCCCAGTTCCCAACCAGTTCACCCGCACGAATGTGTTCCGCATGCAACATCATGCGGTTCTCGATCCATGCTTCGCCGTTCAATAATTTATCAAAGTACTCGCGCCATTCATTGCCCTCCACCTGGAGGAGAAATCCAATACTGCCAAGGTTTACGCCCAAAATGGGGACTCTGCTGGGAGCACACAGGTGGCCCGCGCGCAGAACGCTCCCATCTCCGCCTGCAACGATCAGCACGTCAAATTCACCGCTGCGAACACGCCTGCGAA
This sequence comes from Anaerolineales bacterium, assembly GCA_031389865.1. Lineage (GTDB taxonomy): Bacteria > Chloroflexota > Anaerolineae > Anaerolineales > Villigracilaceae > Defluviilinea. Next base: position 3,125 of record JANMSY010000048.1, read on the forward strand.
GGTTCTCATCGTAGAGCGATCCATGTGGCGCTTCGATCCCCTTCTCTTTTAGATACGTTGCCATCGCTTCCGCTTCTGCGAAGGCGATTGGCATTCTGGGATACGCAGTAACCACAGGCCGCTGGGGGATAAATGGATCTGGCATAATGTGATAATTATAAGGTAAAGACGTATACAAGTACACACAAAGACTTTTTATTTACCGGTTTTCTTCCCTATACCAGACTTTGATCACATACTTTTCGAAAGCCGCAGCGTGCGCAACGGGATGGCTGCTCATGCGAACGCGGCACTTCGCTTTTCCGGGCGTCACGTTTCATCTCGGCCAAAATATCGAGCAGCTTCGACTCCAGTTCCTGTGTGTAATCGATGGCGAAATTTCGATCGTTATAGTGGATGATCCCGTGGGATGGGCGCTTGCCATAGGTCTTTTCCACAAGCAGGCAATAGGATGCCAGCTGATAGATATGCGAGTCGTAGGGGGCATCAGGTGCCCGGCCAGATTTCACTTCCACCGGGATAATCTGTCCGTTTTGCTGGATAAGGTAATCAGGCTTGCCTGTCAGCCCGAGCGTCGGGTGGAACAGCGGCTTTTCCACTTTGCTCCAGCTGCGCGTGTCAGTGTAGATGACGCGTCCGCCGGGCAGACCCGCGGCTTTACGCTGGCGGTCTGATTGCCAGAAGAGAACCACTGCAATAAGGAAAAGTGCAAGAGCAAGATAAAGCATGTAAAGGCTTGAGAGGAGATGCTAGAGGATCTGGTTGGTGCAATATGTAACGAGCACAATGATGGCAATCATCAATAAGATGAAACCTGCCGAACGTGTGAGCGTGGAGGCAACTACCTGCCGTCCATGTTTTTGGTGGAGTTCGGTCCCGGCTGCAAGCTCAGCTTTGTTTTCGGATTCCAAGCCTTGTTTTCGATACCACCAGGCACGGCGACAGTAGAGGTAATTTCCAATGTCAGAAGAGCGGATAACGGACATATTTCTCACCACCGAGTGTAGAGTTGAGAAAGTATAGCACAAATTTTCTAATTTTCCGCCACCTGCATTGCGAGGAAAACATCGCACAACACTTGCACCGCAGGCAAGTGCAGGTGAGCAATCTCTTAAACGGTGTTTGGGATTGCTGCGCCTTGTGCTGACGCAGGGCCATATCGCAGATCTGCTAGGCGCGTGAATCAGGCCATGGTGCTGTTCAAGGAACAGGGACTGATCGATACAGATGCAGAGGGGAGAATTGCAATCAAGGATAGTGATGGGCTGGCGAGGTTTTGTCGTTAGGGTTGGTCTTCAAGTCATCGCAGACACGTGGACTAGTAGACAAGTGGGCTAGCAGACTATAATCGCTCCATGGCTGAATTTCATTTTTATCATCCCATCGAAGTCCGTTATGGG
>JANMSY010000111.1:0-6272 GCA_031389865.1 Anaerolineales bacterium
TTTTGACAAATGCTTTGCACAAATCAATCTAGATCAGTAAATGCACGCAATGGACCTACACGGTGAATCAGAAAATCTCTCAATGGCTCATAATGGTTTTCGACTGTGTAGGGAGGGAGAAAATGATCGCCAAGGAGATCATCTCTGACAAAGAAGGCGTTCACCCCACATAAATCACATCCAACTAATGAATAGCTAAAATTTCTTGCCAGTGATTCATAGGCCTTTAGACTTGCTCCAGCGTAGGAACTTCTATTCCAAGTCTTCTCTGGCATATATTCCACCTGCCATTGAATAGGTGGCGGATATAAGGCCGAATATTCGGTAACAATTACTCTTGGTCTGATATTAAGGAGTATTGCTTCAAGAATATAATAAGTGTTGCGATCAATATCCACAGAAAGCAAGTCTACCTCATTGGGAGCACCAAAATCTTCAAGCATTTCATTCACATTATCCGCACGAACAAAGCCTTGTTTTATGTGGAGCGACCCAGCGGATATTGACTTCGTAAAACGTCTCAAAATAAATCGGACCGCATTTTGATTACCTTCTAGCCAATATCCTGTCCATCCTTGCTGTAGCAAAAAGGTTGTATTGTTTTCAAGTCCGTTCCCTATCCCAATTTCTACAAAAACTCGATTATCAATATTAATTCTATTGAAAATCTCTGAAATAATTCCATCCTCACCACCTGATTGTTGATAATAGTTATGGACAAGGACAATACGCATGCCTAATCCTAAATTTGTATAACTCTTTTGAAAGTCTTACGTAACCAATACCAGTACAAGAAAGTTAATACTAATCCTAATACTAAATAGCCAAATACCGTACTCCAGGCAACACCCAAAAGTCCCCAATAACGCGTCAAAACAGTTCCAGACCCTAAAGTTAGAGGAACCCAAAGAAGAGATGCAATGAGAATTGCATATGGTCGCTTGGCAGCTAGCAGAGAATACTGCATACCTGAAACCATCGCCATAATTAGCGGAGTTAAGCCCCAGATTGGAATTAGGTCAGCATTTGCTGTAAATTTTCCACCAAACAAAAAAGATTCAAGGGGAGTTTTGAAAAGAAATAAGAGTAATTCATAGATGGAAGCCAATATCGTCAATATTACGGTCATTGAAATTGCCTTATTTTTAAATGATACAAAATCAGCCTTTGCAAAATCCGCTGCGAGATTTGGAGTTACCATTGCACTGATTGCGGTGATACTAAGGGTCATGGGTTGAGAGAGAGCCTGCATAGCACTTACTATACCAGCAGACTCAATGCCAAGGAGGGCACCAGAAAGGAAGATTTGCGCCTGACCTCCAATAGTAATCAACAAGCCAGATGCTAATAGCCATTTACCAAATGCCCAGTTCTCAAGAAAAACACTCCGAAGAGGAATCACAGATTTAGCAATTACATTCCAACCAACTTCCTTCGCAAGAAAGAATCCAGCAATCAAACCCGATAACGCTACAGTAAAGACAGCAGATAGTCCGGTCAAAATATCAAACCTTTTTACGAAATTAACAAACGTGATCAGCAAGACAGCATAAATAATGCTGCCTTTTACAGAAATGTCCGGCCTGCCAAGAATATAAAAAGCTCTCCGCAACATCCATGGAAGAAGAGTGAAGCAAATCGATAGGCCCATTGCCATTAAGATATTACAAACTAATGGATTTCCCCCGAATTGACGAAAGAAATAGACAACAACGGTAAACAGAAGGCTTAAAGGGACAATCATTACAAAATATAGACGAAGCTGTGCACCAAGATAGTCTTTGAGATTCTCACCATAGGATGATGTGCCCAATACTGCCATTGGTTCTAAAATGTAAGACATTATGAGCTGCAAAAAGAAAATAGATATGGCAAATCCGATGGCGTAAGCTCCATAATCTTCAGGGTACAACCAACGTGCCAATAAAATGTTCGATAAGAAGTTTCCTCCAGAGAAAACACCTTGATCGAGAATTGCCATTCCACCCATCAAGCCCCAACGTCTCATGCGCTCCAAAGAAATATTCATAAACATAGATTATAGTCGGCAACAAAATAATATCCGATGGATGTTTTCCCACGGGAAAACGCTTGAAATGTTTTTGCCTATTTGCGAGTCTTTGCCTTACTCTTGTTTGCCGCGGTCCCTGAAAATCGAACAACCCCTCTCCTCAGTATTCCCTTTGGATGATGGGGATCGAGGGATGCTTTTGTCAATCATGCAGGCTTCAAAATGAACGATCAAAATCAAAACGAAACTGCTTCCAAACGTCGAGGCAGAGGTTGCTTGCCATGGCTGGGCGCAGACTTGCTCCGTTAGCAGGTCTCATGCGGGTGGGGTATTACATATACGAGCCTATGGCAGAAGCGGCTGATGCAAAGGCGTATCCGCCGCCCGGTCAACGGGTGGATGTTGGCGGTTATCACCTGCATATAAACTGTGCTGGTACTGGCAGCCCCACTGTCGTAATTGATGCTGGATTGGGTGATTGGTCAACAGGATTGGGATTTGTTCAACCAGAAGAATCGAATAATGACATCTGTCTGAAAGTCGATGATGAATGCCATAAATCTATATACTCGATTTCATAAAAATAAGGGTGGAATTAATTTTCGAAGAAACTTTAATTCAATGCTCACAGGAATCATGATAAACCTGCCTAGTGCATTACGACTCTTGCCGCTATAGTTATGAACATTGCTTCACAAACGATTAGCCATGCATATCATCTGTCTCGGTCTGAACCACCAAACCACTCCTCTCAAACTTCGCGAGCAGTTGTCTCTTGATGAAGAAGCAGTCCGCATTGCACTGGCACGCCTTGCTTGTGGACACGTGTCCACTTCGATCACTGAACTTATCATTATTTCCACCTGTAATCGCATCGAGCTGTTTGCCGTCTCCAGTCACCTGGCATTTGCCGAACTGGAGACTTTTTTGTCTGATGTATGCGATCTGCCAGTGGATACATTTCGCCCTCACCTGTATCAATACCAGGATGGAAATACGGCCCGTCATCTCTTTGAAGTGGCTGCAGGTCTGGACTCGCTCGTTGTGGGTGAACCGCAAATTCTGGGGCAGATCGTGCGCGCCCTGGAACTCTCGCGTGGACAAAACATGGCGGGGCCGCTGCTCAATCGGCTGTTCCAATCTGCCATCCATGCAGGAAAACGCGCCCGCACAGAGACGGGAATCAGCCGCAACCCGGCCTCGGTTTCCTCCCTTGCCGCGTCCCTGGCAGAACGCATGGTTCATCCCATTGCACAGGCACAGGTTGTCATCCTGGGCGCGGGTGAAATGGCAGAACTGGCAATGGAAGCATTACGGAAGCGCGGTGTAAATCACATTCTGGTCGTTAATCGCACGCTGGAACGTGCCCATGCCATTGCAGAGCGCTGGAATGCGGAAAGCACCACCTTCGAAAACCTGGACGCCGCGCTGATTTCCGCAGATATTCTGATCTCCTCCACGGGTGCTCCACATACCATCCTATCCGCTGAGATGGTCAAACACTCGATGCAGGTACGCGCGCAACGTCCGCTGGTCCTGATCGACATTGCTGTGCCGCGCGATATCGACCCCGATGCAGCTCATATACCGCATGTCAAACTCTATGACATCGACAACCTGAACGAAAAGCTCGAAGGCGCGCTCGCCGAACGCATGGCGGAAGTGCCGCAGGTCAAATCGATCCTTGAAGAGGAAGTCTCGGAATTTGAAGAATACCTGAAATCACTCGAGATGATTCCGATCATCGCGGATATTCGCCAGCAGGCGGAGACCATTCGTCAGAAAATGCTCGAAAAAACCCTGCGCCATCTGCCTGATCTAACGGATGCGGAACGCGTCCGCATCGAAGCCATGACCGAGGCTCTGGTCAAAAAGATATTGCAGGCCCCAACCCATCGTCTGCGTGCCGAGGCATCCTGTCCGCATGCGCCCGAATATGCCGCCGTCGCCCGCACGCTGTTCGGATTACAAAGTGAAGGCTTGTGCAATTTCTCCGGGCAAGCCTGTCCGATATCAAACGCCACAGACTAGTACTCCAACAAGATTAAGTTGGAAGGTGAGACAAGGGAAGAATCGAACTTTCTACCCTACATTTTTAGATTGTTCGAGTACTAGTACTCCAACAAGATTAAGTCGGAAGGTGAGACCAGTGAAGAATCGAACTTTCTACCCTACAGTTTGAGATTGTCCGAGTACTAGTAAACAACACAACCATGAAACTAATCTTCGCCACCCGTCCCTCTGCCCTTGCCCGCTGGCAAACCCATTGGGTCATCAATACCCTGCAAGGCATTTATCCTGAATTGATTTGCCAGGAAAAGATCGTTACCACCCAGGGTGACAAAATTCTCGACAAACCCCTGCCTGAAATTGGCGGCAAGGGCGTCTTTACACAGGAACTCGAACACGAATTGCTGAATGGGGATGTCCATTGCGCGGTTCACTCACTTAAGGATCTGCCCGTCGAGAACCCTGCCGGACTCAGCATTGGATGTATCCCCGCCCGCGCAGACGTGCGTGACGCGTTGATCTCCCGGGATGGATACAGCCTTGCCAGCCTCCCCAAAAATGCTGCCCTCGGCACCTCAAGCCTGCGCCGCGCTGCCCAGATCCTGTCCCTGCGCCCGGACATTCGACCCCAATCCCTGCGTGGCAATGTGGATACCCGCCTGCGCAAAGCACTGGACGGTCAGTACGACGCCATCATTCTTGCGGGTGCGGGGCTGACTCGTTTGGGTTTGGACAGCCATGTGACCGAATGGCTGTCACTGGATGTGATGCTCCCCGCGCCCGGACAGGGGGCGCTCGCTGTGCAATGCCGTGCTGACGATCAAGCCACCCTCAGCCTGCTTGCCAGGCTTGAAGATGACCTTACCCGCCAGTGTGTCACGGCCGAACGCGCCTTCCTGAGCGGACTCAGCGGCGGATGTGCCGTACCGGTGGCGGCCTACGCAGTGCTCAGTGAGCAATCATCAATAATCAGTCTGACGGGGTTGGTGATCTCGGAAGATGGAAGGAAGATTGTCAAAGTCACAGGGCATGGCACGGACGCGTTACAGCTCGGAAATGAACTTGCACAAAAGGCGATTGAGCAAGGCGCGAATGAGATCCTGAAACTGATCACGGTCCACTGAGCATTGGTTACCATGAAAATACTGATTACCCGTCCCCGAGCCCAAGCCGATGACTTTGCAGAAAAACTGCGCCATGCAGGTTTTGAACCGATTTATTTCCCTGTCATTGAAATCCGCCCGATCGAGGATAATCTGGCGCTCGACAGGGCGCTTGCGAAATTGAATTGCTATGAGTGGGTGGTTTTCACATCCGTCAACGCGGTGGAGGTTGTGTTGGCAGGGTCTTATAAACAGAGATCTCGTGAGGCACGCCGCCCGCGTGGAAGATCGCTTCGGGCAGCTCCTTGCGAGCGACCTCTGCGCGCGGGAGCAATATCCACTTGCCGCGCAGGTCACCCAGCCCAGGCAGGATCGCTTCGGCAACATATTCCTCAGGGACAAAGTCAGGTAGGATGCCGCGCACGTTCAACGCTTCGGCTGTTTTCGGTCCTATGGCAGCGAACTTTACTTCCAGCCCATCTCCCGGGAACATGGCAGAATGTTTGTCGAACACAACATCCACCGCGTTGACAGAAGTGAAAACCACCCACTCATAGCAATTCAATTTCGCAAGCGCCCTGTCGAGCGCCAGATTATCCTCAATCGGGCGGATTTCAATGACAGGAAAATAAATCGGTTCAAAACCTGCAAGGCGCAGTTTTTCTGCAAAGTCATCGGCTTGCGTACGGGGACGTGTGATCAGTATTTTCATGGTAACCAATACTCAGTGGACCGTGATCAGTTTCAGGATTTCATTTGCGCCTTGCGCAATCGCCTTTTGTGCAAGTTGATTACCAAGCTGTAAGGCGTCCGTGCCATGCCCTGTGACTTTGACAATCTTCTTTCCATCTTCCGAGATCACCAACCCCGTCAGACGGATGATTGATGATTGCTCACTGAGCACTGCGTAGGCCGCTACCGGTACCGCACATCCGCCGCCGAGTCCGCTCAGGAAGGCGCGTTCGGCCGTGACACACTGGCGGGTAGGGTCATCTTCAAGCCTGGCAAGCAGGCTGAGGGTGGTCTGATCGTCGGCGCGGCATTGAACAACAAGCGCGCCTTGTCCAGGCGCGGGGAGCATGATATCCAACGACAGCCACTCTGTCACATGTCCATTCAAACCCAAACGGATTAATCCCGCCCCTGCC
>JANMSY010000015.1:0-5232 GCA_031389865.1 Anaerolineales bacterium
CTTTTTCAAAGGTGGGAAAGCGCAATTTGTGACCGTGGGCATTATACGTTCGAAAGGCTTGTTGACATCCTTCACTTTCTGCAGCAATTCATCCTGCATTTCAACTGCCAGAGAAGGGCGTAAGGGAAACAATCTCTGCCAGAGTGAAATAAAGTATGAAAGATGAGAATTTATTGAGGAAGCCGAGCACGGACCAGCTGTGCAGCTGTGACACACAAAAACAGCAATACCGGGCACGGAGATAATTTCATTACGCTGTGGGAAACGGTTAATGAAAAGAGCCAGACGCTCCCTGGCCTTCCTGCCGGGAGGAGGCTACTCCTCTCCGGCCAGCAACTTAATTCTCTCCCAGGGCTTGAGTGATTCATCTTCCGCGAGCAGAGTCTTTAAATCATACATCTCGTCACGTATTGCTGCGGCTTTCTCGAATTCGAGATTCTTTGCCGCGTCCTTCATTCGCTTGTCCAGTTCTGCAATGATCTTCTGCAATTCGTTGCGCGGCAACCCCAGCGCGCCCTTTACTTTATATTCCCCTTTTGCATCGCCAACCGCCTTGCCCACCATCTCTTCGGTAAGGTCATGGATCGCCTTGTGGATGCTCACCGGAGTGATACCGTGCTCATGATTATATTTTATCTGTTTTGCGCGGCGGCGGTTCGTCTCTTCGATGGCAAACTTCATCGAGTCGGTCATGCGGTCGGCATACATGATCACGCGTCCGCTGGAATGACGTGCAGCGCGTCCAATGGTCTGGATCAACGCCGTGCCTGAACGCAGGAATCCCTCTTTATCCGCATCCAGGATCGCGACCAGTGACACTTCGGGCAGGTCGAGCCCTTCACGCAAAAGGTTGATACCCACCAGAATATCGAATATTCCCTTGCGCAGGTCACGCAGAATACCGATGCGCTCCAGTGTTTCCACTTCTGAATGCAAATAATGGACCTTAAGCCCCAGTTCCTGTAGATACTCAGACAGGTCTTCGGACATCCGTTTCGTGAGCGTGGTGACAAGGACGCGCTCGCCTCTTTCGACCCGCAGCCTGAGCTCTCCGACCAGGTCATCCACCTGCCCCTTGGTGGGGCGCACTTCCACTTCGGGATCGACCAGCCCCGTGGGACGGATGATCTGCTCCACCACCTGGTCGGCTTTGTTCATTTCATATGGCCCCGGTGTGGCAGAGGTGTAAATGGTGTGTCCCATCACCTGCTCGAACTCATCGAACTTAAGGGGGCGGTTATCCATCGCGCTCGGCAGGCGAAAGCCATATTCCACGAGAGTCTCTTTGCGGGCGCGGTCGCCGTTATACATGCCGCGCACCTGTGGGATGGTCATGTGACTCTCGTCGATCACCAGCAGGTAATCACTTGGCAAAAAGTCGATCATCGTCCATGGATGTGTGCCCGGCGCGCGGCCATCCAGGTGACGGGAATAGTTCTCGATACCCGAGCAATATCCCACTTCCTTCAACATCTCGAGATCATAGCGCGTACGCTGTTCAATGCGCTGTGCTTCCAGATGTTTGCCTGTCGCCTTGAACTGTGCAATACGATCCTCCATCTCGGCTTCGATATTAACAATTGCATCCTTCAAACGGTCGGCATCTGTCAGATACTGCTTGGCCGGATAAATGGATATTTCCTGAGGCTCATCGAACACTTCGCCGGTCAGCGGGCTGAACTGCAGGATGCGTTCCACCTCATCACCGAAGAATGTGATTCGATATCCCTTGCGGTCTTCATACGCTGGGATGATCTCAAGCGTGTCGCCGCGCACGCGGAAGGTGCCGGGCCGCAGCTCCATGTCGTTGCGTTGATATTGCGATTCGATCAATTGACGGAGCAACGCGTTGCGCCGGTATAACTCTCCAGCCTTCAGAACCACTGTCCCCTTGCCGAACTCTTCGGGCGATCCCAACCCGTAAATGCACGACACCGAAGCGACAATGATCACGTCGCGGCGTGAGACCAGCGCCGTGGTCGCGGCCAGGCGCAGACGTTCGATCTCTTCGTTGATCTCGGTCTCTTTTTCAATATACAGGTCATGGCGCGGCACGTATGCTTCAGGCTGGAAGTAATCGTAATACGAAACGAAATAAGAGACCGCATTCTCAGGGAAGAATTCCTTGAACTCGGAATAGAGCTGGGCCGCCAGGGTCTTGTTGTGCGCCATGATCAGCGCCGGCTTCTGCAGCTGCTGGATGACAGACGCGATGGTAAAGGTCTTGCCGGTGGCGGTAGCGCCGAGCAGGACCTGGTCTTTTTTGCCGGATAACACGCCATCCACGAGTCCCTGGATGGCTTCGGGCTGGTCGCCCATCGGTATAAAGGGTGCTTGAAGTTTAAATGTCATAGGGTGGTTTATGTGGGAAAGGGTCGGGTTATGTGAACGGACGTTCTATTTTATCATGCTTTGAAATTTTTCCACACGGCACGATCGGGGAAGAGTTGATCATTGTGTGGGCTTGTCCGATAGTTTCACCACGGAGTACACGGAGAACACAGAGAAAACCTTCTACAATTCTCCGTGTTCTCTGTCGTGAGGAGAGATTTGGCCCATTCCTTTAGCCACTCCGATCGGGGCACAATTCCATTAACGATACCCCGCCGGGGGCGTGACGCAAAAACCTTCGGCAACGTGATCCAGCGGCCGGCTGGGAGCAAAGCGGATAGGCAGGGACTCTCCCCTCGGCTATAATTTTGGAAACTCAGGTATGAAGGGAAACTTTAATCCATGAAACTGGCAATTCAAATCATCGCTGTGCTCATCTTCCTTGCGGGTCTGGTCTGGTTCCTGCAGGGCATCAACGTCCTGCCCGGCAGTTATATGACCGGGGACCCGAGCTGGGCTGTCAATGGCATGGTCGCCATGGTGGTCTCTGGCGCTGTGTTTGCTTCTGTCACACGCCGCAAATAGCTCCATGAGCGATTCCATCCGTGTGGGCGACCGCGTCCAGGTCCATCTAGAATCAGAGACATGGGGCAGCGAAGGCTGGTTCGAGGGAACGGTCGTGCGCATTGATCCCTATACAGAACATCGCAGTTTCCATTGGGTGGAACTGGACGCGGAGGCGCAAGCCATGCTCGGCCGGGGCATAAGAGTGATCTCGGTGTTGAACCCGAAGAATATTCGCACGCTTCCAGCAGGTTGAAGGGTCAAAATTTATATGATCCAACTATCTCTGTTCAAGTTATGACCAACCGCATAAACAACATTGTGAGTGCTGTCCAAATTGTATAGATAGAGAATCGTGACCTGCGGTCGAGTCTCGGCGGGGTCAGCCCTTACAGGGTGCTACGCAAGACCCACGCCGGGCAGGGGGATAAATAGCCGATTATTTTGGATTAACGGAGCGTGTTAACACACCTTGCCAACCACCTGTAACCTTTTGCTCAAGAATTTTTCTTGACGCGCAGCGTAATATTACAGTAATATTTTCGTCTGTAAGCAGTCATCTACATCTAGGTAATTTTTATCAATAGCCACCTAGTAATTTTATTGCCGGGGAATTTTACAGCTGCTTCACCTCAACATCGACATCAAAATGCAATCAAGGGAACGTTCCTAATTGCGGACAAAATTCAGGAGGCATTATGTTTGCACTTAAGCCAAGGATGGAATCTGTCTTCCGCGCACTATTGATCGCGGTGATATTGTTTAACACGATTGCGCCGAGTTGGGCTTTCGCCAAACCATCGTTGATTCAAGACCCGGAACCGACAGTGACGCCCATTGGAACACCGACAACTGAACCCACTGTTACACCAAACGAGACTGGCATTCCCATCACAGAAACGCCCATGCCTGTCACAGAAACCGCCACCGAAATACCAACTCTCACGGCAACAGCGGCAGCTGTGACGACAAATACGGCAACTCCACACATCCTCCTGTCTGCAAATCCCAGTTTCGTCACACCCGGTGGACAGTTTGTACTCAGGTGGTTAATTGAAGGAATTTCTTTTGAAGGGCTTACCTTGCAGATCGTCTTGCCGGATGGGTTTTCGCCGCAGGGCAATTATCAAGGTATGTACGACGAAGTTAATCGCACTTTGTCGGTCGCTCTTAACTCTCTGAATGGTCAAGTCCAGGTAAAAACCAGTGCTCCAGGGATGGATGTTGTTATTGAAGCAATCTTGCTGAAAAATGGTGAGGTCTTAACCAGTGCAAATCTAACTTTGCCTGCCCATGAACAGTTTGTTTTGGACCAACAGGGCGGCGAGATTACGGCTTTGGAAGGCAGGCTTAAGGTCCAATTTCCAAAAGGTGCTCTTTCAGAAAAGGCCGTGATCGAGATTGGCGCTCCATCAGCTGATGCAATTCCACCGCATTCATTATCAGGCAAACCGTTTGAGATAAGAGCCCATAGCAAAACAAGCGGGCACGAGCTAAAACATTTCTCAAAGGAACTCTTGATCTCACTGTCTTATGCCGATTTGGATATACCCACAGCATTAGAGCGCAGCTTATATTTATATTGGTACAATTCCCAGACAGAAGATTGGGAGGCGCTGCCCTCCACGGTGAATACAGAAACCAAAACACTGCAAGCTTTCACAGATCATTTTACAGTCTTTGATCTGAATGTAAATAACTGGCAGGCTACACACTTACCCACTATTGATCAATTTCAAGTTTCTACAGCTACCGGTGCAGCTACGTATTCACTACCCATCGAAGTACCACCCGGCCCGGGTGGTTTTCAGCCCAGCTTGGCGTTACTCTATAACAGTCAGGTCGTAGATCAATCTACTCTAGCTACCCAGGCTTCCTGGGTCGGAATGGGCTGGAATTTAGGTATGGGATCAATTGAATTAGATACGCATGGAACACCGGACGCCAGTATCGATGATAGCTACATGTTGAATCTTGCAGGAATTAGCACGCATATCGTCAAAGATTCCAGTGGAGCCTATCATACAGCAGATGAAAATTTTTGGAAAATCCAATACAACTCCAGTGTAGAAACCTGGCAGGTCTGGGATAAACTCGGCAATCAGTATTTCTTTGAAAAGAGCTCGGCTTATCCATATCAAGCGGGGGATTGTAATACTATTTCAAAGAACTTTCTTTGGTCACTCAGCAAACAGAGAAATATTTTTGGACAGGAGATCCTATATACATATGTTACGGAGACGAGAAACCTTCGATATTTCACATGGATTACCAGCACTAACCGTTGTGACTATAACTCGAATTCAGCGGAAACTGCCATTTATCCAGAGACCATCA
>JANMSY010000170.1:0-1832 GCA_031389865.1 Anaerolineales bacterium
TCCGCGGTGTGGGGGAGGTCAGCGCGCTGGATCTGGCACGTCACTTCACAGACCTGGATGTCCTATCCAAAGCCAGCGCCGAGGGCTTGCAGGCGATAGATGGGATCGGTCCAAGCGTCGCCGAGTCGGTTGCCGATTGGTTCGCACTCCCCTATAACAGGCAGGTGTTGAAGAAACTAAAAGCCGCGGGTGTGTGGCCAATCGGTGGGGAGAGGGCGGTGGCAAAGAGTCTTGTATCTGACGCATTTACGGGCCTCACCTTCGTTGTCACGGGCACGCTTCCCACATTGACGCGTGACACCGTCAAGGAGTTCATCGAATCTCACGGCGGCAAGGTCACCGATAGCGTCAGCAAGAAAACAAGTTATCTTGTGCTCGGCGAAGACCCGGGTTCAAAATATGAAAAGGCCAGGTCACTGGGAGTAAAGATCATCGGTGAAGAGGAATTGTTGAAGCTGGCGATGTAGAAGCCATGGACGCGCAAAGTCAAACAATCCTTGAGGGATGGCATTATTCATGAAAGCTCTGTGACACCCCTTCGGAGTTATGAATCCGATAACCCTAAAATGAAGATGAGATTTCTGAATTAGTATGGATGATGAGACAAATCCCGAAGGGATGTAATAATATTTGATTTGGGTAAGGCATAGGGTCAAATCCCGAAGGGATGACATCATTCACTAAAGTCTGTGACACCCCTTCGGGGTTTGGACAAACCATATCCATCGTTCTACAACAGATTCACCCCTTCGGGGTTATCGAGGTAACATGGCAGGAACCTATTCCCAGATCTACATTCAAATTGTCTTTGCTGTAAAGGGACGTGAGAACCTCCTGCAAAGAGAATGGCGTGATGATGTTTTTAAATACATGTCGGGGATTATCAAGAACAAGGGCCACAAGCCCATCATCATCAATGGCGTTTCCGATCATGTCCATGTTTTCGTTGGTTTGAAGCCTTCGATGGCTCTTTCTGATTTGGTTCGGGATATCAAAAACAACTCCAGCAATTTCATCAATGACAACAATTGGATAAAAGGCAAGTTCAGCTGGCAGGAAGGTTATGGGGCGTTCTCGTATAGTCACTCGCAGATCAAATATGTGTACGACTATATTCTGAATCAGGAAAAGCATCATGCCAAACAAACGTTTCATGACGAATATATAGACTTCCTCAGGAAGTATGAGATCGAGCACGATGTGAAATACCTATTCAAATGGCTTGAATAAAAGGAATGACTCCCCTGGGTGGAACGCATTGATGAATATAAAACTAAAGCAATACAAAAGAATATTACAAGACTCCCGGATTTCCATCAGCCTTATTTTGCTCTCTGGTTGTTCTGCAGGTGCAGTGCCAGGGGTTGTATCCGGAACGGGTACGCCGACCCCTGAGCAGTTTTCAGGCCAATGGCGGACGATCGACGTATACGATGAAGATCAATCCATTATGACAGCCGGTTTTCTCGATGAGGCACGATGTCTGCGGTGCTGCTGGTGCTTATCAGCCGTTAGGGTGGCACATTGATGTTTGCGGAGGTCCACGATAACGCCCGCAACATGATGGAGCGCGGCGGCCTGGTCCGGGCAATTGGCGAAGAAAACTTCTTCTGGTCCAGCGACCAGGCCATTGTGGAAGCAGAGCATCGCGGTTGTACATTTTGTTCGTGATAAGATAGGCAATCATAAGAAAGGCAATCACATGGCTAAAATATTAAATTGGGGATTGCTCTCCACCGCGCGCATCAACCGCGCGTTGATCACTCCGCGTCGGGCATCGAAGCGTAATCAATTGCTGGCTGTCGCTTCACGGACGCAGGCGTCTGCGGACG
>JANMSY010000187.1:0-3707 GCA_031389865.1 Anaerolineales bacterium
ATTGGTGGATGCCTTTACCGCAAGTGTGCAACAAGGTGACGGAGAAAAATTTCAAGTGACGCTCACCGATGTTTTACAGCGAACAGCTGTCGGTGAGGATGATGCGCACATTTGGCAGGAGGCAGTTTCGTTATTAGGGACAGGCACGTGGGGCGGTCCAACATCCACTGCGCTGGTCTATGAAATTCTGAATGCCGCGCAGTTCACGATCAGCACCCGGATGCAGCGTCAGTACCGACAGTATGTGCTCCATGAGCGTTGGACCTCCAGCCGTTTGAGTTTGTTGACCGACCGATTACTCGGTGCGCTCGATGAACCGCAGATCTATGAAATTCTGGTAAAGCACCTGCCCGATCTGGAGATCCGTGTCGCCATGTTGGCATTGTTTGAAGCGGATGACTCCGACCCGGTTGCATGGAGCAACGTTCACAATGTTATTGCAGGTCAGCCACCGATCCGTTTCCCCAGTAGGGAATTCCCACCACCGGGATTGTTTGATGAGCAGGGTCCTTTCATATTGACATTGATTCCCCTGGTCGCGCATTCTGGTCAATTGGGGTTCATGGTGTTCGGCTCGGAACAATTGGATCTATACGGCGCGATCGTACAACAACTCGGCGGCGCGTTTAATACGGCGCGGCTATATGGTCAGGCGATCGAGGGTCGTCAACTGGCAGAGGAAGCCAATCGGATGAAGAGCCGCTTCCTTTCCACCATCAGCCATGAGTTGCGCACCCCATTGAATCTGATCGTTGGCTTGAGCGGGATCCTGCTGCAGGAAAACGAAGATGGTAATGCGCCATTGCCTGATTTGGCGCAAAGGGATGTGGAACGCATCCAGGCTTATGCTCAACACCTGGGCGGATTGATCGGAGATGTGCTCGATCTTGCCACCAGCGATGCCGGCCGCTTGCGCTTGAACAAGGAATTCGTTGACCTGAGTGATGCCTTACGGATGATCGCAGAGAGCGGCCGGCAACTAACAGCTGATAAAGGCCTGGCATGGAATGTAACAATTCCTGAAGGTGGGTTGTGGGTATGGGGTGACCGTACACGCCTGCGGCAGGTGGCGCTGAACCTGGTCAATAATGCGATCAAGTTTACGACGAGAGGTGAGGTCAACTTGAAGGTTGAAGCGGACAGTGGAACAGTTACCGTTTCAGTGCATGATACCGGCTTGGGGATCCCTCCGGATGAACAAGACACGATCTTTAGCGAGTTCAATCGTTCTGAGCGAAGTATCTCACTGGGCTATAAGGGCTTGGGACTCGGGTTGGCAATTTGTAAACGCCTTGTGGAAATGCACGGCGGCTCCATTGGAGTCAGTTCAACGGGTGCAGAAGGCGCTGGTTCCACTTTTTACTTTACCCTGCCAACGGCGCAACCGTCCGAAGATCAAATTAGAAACCTAAACCATACCATTGCTGAAAATATGGGTGATCTGACAAAGCCCACTGAAGTAAATGAATTATCAGTGGCATTGGACCTGCATGTGTTATCACCCGAAATTGACAAACAGACTTTCACCATCCTCGTTGTGGATGATGAGTCAAATACATTGGACTTGCATACCCGGATCGTGCAGTCACATTCACCTTCCAATCGAGTTCTAAAAGCCCTGGGTGGACGTGAAGCGTAGGAAATTCTGGCGCGTGAAATGATCGATCTGGTGTTGCTGGATCTGCAAATGTCTGAAATGGATGGGTTTGGCGTGCTTGAAAAAATGCGCGCCAGCGTCCTTATGCAGAAAATCCCTGTGATCGTGATCACGGGTCAGAACCTGACCGAGACGGAGATGGCACGCATGAATCGCGGCGTGACAGTTATCCTGGAAAAAGGCTTATTCAGCCTCGATGAAACGGTGAACCATATCAGCGCGGCACTGGAGCGCAAGCGCCGTTTGAGTGGTGAGGCACAGCGCCTCGTGCGGAAAGCCATGGCTTTTATCCATGAACATTTTGCTGATTCGATCTCGCGTCGAGATATTGCCCAACACGTCAGCATTGCCGAAGATTATCTAACCTATTGCTTCCGGCAGGAACTGGGCACCACCCCCATCAAATACCTGCAGCGTTACCGTATCAACCGCGCCAGGCAATTGCTGAAAGAGAAAGAAAAAAATATCACTGAAATAGCGCTGATGGTCGGGTTTTCAGACAGCGGCTATTTCAGCCGCATTTTCCATCGTGAAACAGGCATGACGCCTGAAGCCTTTCGGCGCAGCTAAAATCTCACAATAATTTGCCTTTTCCATGAAAAATTGCCTTCAAAACGAAGGCGTTTTTTTATCTCTGTAACCTGCAACTATGAAATATCCACCTCCCACACGGTTTTGTACATGTTCCCTTTCCACATATCATCTATGATGAACTTACGTATGGAAGCGCTACCAATTTAGATTTCAGGAATCACTATGACGATCACTTTAGAGCAAATTGCAAAACTGGCGGGGGTGTCACTGACAACTGCCTCGCGGGTCATTAACGAACTTCCTGGTGTCAGACCCGCAACCCGAGAACGGGTGTTGCAGATCATCCGTCAGTATGGTTATCAACCTAATGTCATGGCGCGTTCTTTAGCAGCCCAGCGTTCTCGAAAAGGTTCCTGATTGAAAGAGCCGATTCGAGAAAGGAGTAAGCAACACAGATTTCCCAAGAGTTTCCATCCTAAAACCAACCTGTCCATTCAAAGTATCTAATAAAACATCCCGAGGAGAAAAACGATGAAAAAGAAACATCCAGCATTTTCGATCATTCTTATTTTGAGTCTGTTCATCAACGTATTGATTTCCCCCTTTGCTTCCGTACTTCCCGTGCTGGCAGCCGGGATCCCCGTCATTGACGATTTTGAAGCTGGTCTCCCAACCGGCACAGATGCCAACGGTGTTGCGATTGGTTTCGTTACCTTTAATGACCCGAATAGTTCTGTCGCCATCTCCACTACAGCGGCTCCGCCCGCCCCAGTGCCGGGTGCTGCCAACCCCAACACAGTCCTCCAAATGAACGTCAGCGTAGTCTCGTATGCTGGCTTTGTGCATAACTTCGAGAATGGCAATGTCTGGGTATCCCAGGATTGGAGCGCCTACGAAGGTATTTCCTTCTGGCTCTACGGCAACAACAGCGGCACTACCATGTTCGTGGATGTGCTCGACAATCGCAATCCCGGTTCGATCAGAGATGATGCCGAGCGTTGGTCTGTCGATGTGATCGACAACTTCAGCGGCTGGCAGGAGATCAAACTCCCATTCGCCAGCATGCACCGCAAAGAGATCGGCAATGGCGCACCCAATGATGGTTTTGGTCTGACCGAAGTGTATGGCTGGGCTCTAGGCACGATCACCACGCCCGCACCCCAAACATATTATGTCGATAATGCCATGGTCTATGGTGTGGCGCCCATTCGCCCCTTGACCGTTGGCTTTACCTCGATCGACTACAAGTACACCGAGGGCACAACTGCCACACTCACCGCCAAACTCAGCAAACCCTCCAGTGAGACAGTAACGGTTCAATACGCTACGAGTTTCGGCTCGGCGATTCCGAACCGCGACTTTACTCCTACAAGCGGCACACTGACCTTCCTCCCCACCATCACCCAACAATCTTTCACTATACAAACCATTGACAATCAAAAATATCAGGGCGAGCGCGGCGTGCTAATTCAACTTTCGAATCCCACCGGTGGCGCAGCGCTGGGCATTCCTGCGG
>JANMSY010000207.1:0-2233 GCA_031389865.1 Anaerolineales bacterium
CTTGGTGCTATGAGATAGCCAGTTTGTCCATGTTCGATGATCTCACCTGCCGCCCCTGCCGTAGTTCCAATTGCAGGCAGGCCGAATCCCATCCCTTCGAGATAGACAATCCCGAATCCTTCATAGCTCGATGGAACTACAAGTATATGGGATTGTTTGAGTTTTTCGATGAGAGGTTCCTTATCCAGGGATCCGTGAAGAAAGACAAATATCGTTGCCTATCCCCCCACCGATCGATTCGACCCGGCGATCTCTGAAGATGAGATCATTCGACGCGCACAGTCGCATCCGCTGCGGATCTTATTTCTAGGAAACGTCATACCACGCAAGGGACTTCATACGCTACTGGATGCCTTACTCATCCTTCATCCTTCATCCTTGATCCTTGATGTCGTGGGGTCCCTGACTTCCGAATCACAGTATGCAAAGCAAATGCAGGAATTTATTGCAGCCAATGTTCTTTCCTCTTTTGTCTTTCTTCACGGATCACTGGATAAGGAACTTCTCATCGAAAAACTCAATCAATCACATATACTTGTAGTTCCATCGAGCTATGAGGGATTCGGTATTGTCTATCTCGAAGGGATGGGATTCGGCCTGCCTGCAATTGGAACTACGGCAGGGGCGGCAGGTGAGATCATCGAACATGGACAAACTGGCTATCTCATAGCACCAAGCGATTCGAAATCACTTGCAGATCATATTCAGTCCCTGACGGAAGATCGCGGCCTGTTGACACGTCTATCATTGCGGGCTCGAGAGCGGTATGCCCGTCAGCCGTCGTGGGAGGAAACTGCAAAGAATATTCGCGAATTCCTATATTTCATTGTAAACTCTGCAGAGTAGTCCCAATCGTCGGGTCACTTCTTGAAGATCACAATGGTACAAAGAGAACACTATGGATTACTCATTTACCCGCTATCTGCTTTCCAAACAAACTGTGGATGACCGCGCCCTCAACAAGGATGTGGTCAACGCGCTGCGCGTCAATTTGCCTCCTGAGCCTGTTTCCGTTATTGAAATCGGCGCGGGGATCGGGACCATGCTCAAGCGCCTAATCGAGTGGAACGTCTTTTGCGCAGGGCAATATGTGCTGGTGGATGAAAACGCTGAGAACATCGCCTACGCCCGGGGATGGGTCCCGCAATTGGCAACGGAAGCAGGCCTGAGCGTGGAACGCATTGAGTGCGATCAGCTCAGGATTTGCGACCAGAACCGTGATATCCGAATCCGCTTTGAGTGTGCAGACGTCTTTGAATTCATCGAAAAAAATAAGAAGCCCGCTGATCTGTTGATCGCGCACGCCTTTCTGGATCTGCTCCCCATGCCCGTGAGCCTGGAAAACATATTGTCACTGACGAATGGCCTGGCATGGCTGACGATCAACTTCGATGGCATGTCGTCATTTCAGCCTGTCATGGACCGCGTGCTCGATGAAAAGATCGAATGGCTGTATCACGAGTCCATGAACACGCGCTCCACGGGTGGGGATAGCCGCACGGGCAGGAAATTATTTGAACATCTGCGGTCTGTGAAAGCGAGGATTCTCGCGGCGGGTGCGTCGGATTGGGTGGTGTACGCGCACGATGGGAGATACCCTGCCGATGAAAATTATTTTTTGCACTTTGTTTTGCATTTCGTCGAGAGTTCGTTGAAGGAACGCAGCGAGCTGGAAGAGGCGGAATTGGCAGGCTGGCTTGCGACGCGCCACGAACAGGTCGAGGGTGGTGAGCTGGTGTACATCGCGCATCAAATGGATTTTTTGGTCAAACCTTGACCCCCATCGCGAACCTTCGGGAAGCAATCCCTTATAGACCGTTTCTTAAGTCACCAGAAAGGACACAAAGAGCACGAAGGTTTGACATTCGATGGGCAAAATTCGTGTAAATCCGTGAAATTCGTGGCTGAAAATGGCTTGAAAGGCATCCTGGCGAGACTTCAACATACTTAAGAAACACTCTCTAACAGGATGAGCGGGATTACCTCGCGCCCGGAGTTTACTCTAACTGGCAAAGCCGTCTCGGATGGCGAATCGCAGTGAAGCGGGAATTTGCTGAAACGAATTTACAGATTTTCCGTATAATGAGTACGGAGCAAAAATGATTTATACGTATCAAATTGAAGGTAGTACTGTACAAACAGGCGACGTCATCTGCACGATGAACGGTAAACCCGACATTTTGCCCGGTGAGTTCTGGCGTCTCATTGGCCGACTCGTGCCCGGAGACGTGGA
>JANMSY010000029.1:0-3355 GCA_031389865.1 Anaerolineales bacterium
AGGCATGAATAAATATAAGGAGCGTTTCCTGATTGATACGGATGCCCGCACTTTGACAGATGCCTTACGTGACGCAGATGTGTTTTACGGCTTGTCGGTAGCGAATGTGATGACGCCGGAGATGGTCAAGTTAATGGCGAAGGATCCGATCATTTTTGCAATGGCGAATCCTGACCCGGAGATCAAACCAGAGCTGGCGAGAGAAGCGCGCAAGGATGTCATCATCGCGACTGGCCGCTCGGATTATGTAAATCAAGTGAACAATGTGCTTGGCTTCCCATTTATTTTCCGTGGTGCATTGGATGTTCGGGCGAAGCAGATCAATGAAGAAATGAAATTTGCGGCATCCCAGGCATTGGCCGCGCTTGCGAAAGAGGATGTGCCAGATTCTGTTATCCGTGCTTATGGCGGCGAGAGTATTAAGTTTGGACGTGAGTACATCATCCCGAAGCCTCTTGATCCGCGTGTGCTGTTGTGGGAAGCGCCCGCCGTCGCTGAAATGGCAATGAAGACAGGCATGGCCCGCAAGACAATTGACATTGATGAATACCGCGAACAGCTTGCTTATCGTCAGGGCAAGGGGGAGCGGATACGCTACTTCTTCCAAAACAAAGCGCGTTCTTCGGGTGGAAAGAAGCGCGTGGCATTTGCCGAAGGGGAGGAACAGAAGATTATCCGCGCCGCATATCAAATTCAGGAGGAAGGCATTGCCACTCCCATCTTAATTGGACAGGCCAGTATCATTGAAGAACATCTTAAGACACTTGGATTGGAATATAAACCTGAGATCGTTGACCCCAATAAGTTTGACAAGTTGGATGCTTATGCCAAAGCCTTTTATGAAATACGTCAACGCAAAGGCGTGATGGCAAGTGACGCCCACATCAAAGTGCGCGATGCAAACATTTTCGGTTCATTGATGGTGAAGATGGGCGATGCGGACGCGTTCATTTCAGGCTTGACCTATGACTATCCTGAAGTGATCCGACCTGCGCTGCAGATCCATCATACCGCGCAAGGCGCGGCGCGTGCAGCGGGTGTGTACATCATGATCGTGGAAGACAAAGTTTTCCTCTTTACAGATGCTACGGTGAATATTGACCCGACTGCTGAAGACTTGTCAGAGATTGCATGTCTCGCGGCTGATTATGCAGTGAAGCTTGAAATTGACCCGCATGTGGCTTTCCTCTCGTTCTCGAATTTTGGTTCCACGCCGCATCCGCTTTCGGATAAGGTTCGCAAGGCTGTAGAGTTGACCAAAGCACGCCGTCCAGATCTGCGTGTGGATGGTGAAATGCAAGCCGATACAGCAGTAGTCCCGGAGATCGGTGAAGAACGTTATCCGTTCAGCGCAGTCAAGGATGCGAATGTGTTGGTGTTCCCGTCGCTTGAGTCTGCGAATATTGCGTATAAATTGCTTTCAAGATTGGGCAATGCCAAAGCGATTGGCCCCATCCTGCTTGGCATGGGCGCACCAGTGCATGTGCTGCAAACAGGTGACGATGTAAACGCCATTGTGCAGATCGCTGCTGTCGCTGTGATGGATGTGATGGGACGCGAAGAGAAGGGTGTTGAGAAGAAGAGCAAGAAGAAATAAATACTTTCGCCCTCCCGAAAGAACATCGGGACGATGTGAGCGGAGTGACGATAGCTTTTCGAGGAACGTAGTCGAAGGGCGCGTTGGAGGAGACAAAATAATTTTTGAAACCCTGTCCTTCGACTTCGCCGCATAAATTGCATGCGGCTTCGCTCAGGACGATGATACAAGTGACCTTGGGTCTCAACTCAAGGTCACTTTTTGTTTTATACTTATTGGAAACCCATGCAATATAAATACGCAACAGAGAATCTGGATTATTCAGACTTTAGCAGCGGCCGAGTGCTTTACAGCCTGCCAGGGCATCCTGCTTTTCCCATTCGGTTGGCCAGTGAAATATTTCAACGTTGTGTCGCGCTTCGCAAAACGATCTACGAAAATTCAACGCCCTGTATTCTGTATGACCCTTGTTGCGGCGCGGCTTATCATCTCAGTGTATTGGCTTATTTGCATGGGGAGCATATTCAAAAAATAATCGCTTCGGATGTAGATGAAAAAGCCGTTGCCTTGGCAAAGCGAAATCTTGGGTTGCTTAGCCCTGCCGGTTTGGATAACCGCATTGGCGAAATTTCTAAAATGCTCGAACAGTACGGCAAGGATTCGCATAAGGATGCTTTAAGAAGTGCGAATATTTTGAAAAATAAGCTCCTCAGCCTGCCTGAAAACCACCTACATAGGATAAAAGTGTTTCAGGCAAATGCCACAAACAGTGAAGAGATTTTCAAGCATATAAAAGCTAAATCAGTGGATATTGTCTTTACTGATGTCCCCTATGGACAACATTCCCATTGGCATGATTCTGAGCTTAACGAGTCGTCTAATCCGTTATGGTCCATGCTTAATGCGCTTCTTGGTGTTTTATCTTCATTAAGTCTTGTTGCAATCGTTTCGGACAAACAGCAAAAGGTGGCGCATGAAAGCTATCAACGTGTGGAGCAATTTCAAATAGGGAAAAGGCGGGTGGTCATTTTAAAGCCTATATAGTTCTTGTTTAATTGTTTTATACTCGGCATTAATAAATTTTTAGAAATACAGGATAAACATGACCAACCTCGATTCCATTGCACGAAAAATAACAACTATTCTCTTCGCGCAACAATCCCTCGCCTCTGCGGGATTTATAGCCGCGGCGACTCTTAATTCCATTGTTGGCAAGGAATTGAGTCAACATGCAAATTGGGCGGGTGTGCCAACGGCTGTCTATTTACTGGCAGGCGCTTTTTCTGCTTTTATGTGGGGCTATGTCTTTGATGCGATCGGTCGGCGCGGCGGATTGGTAACGGGCTTAATTATCGGCGTCATTGGTTCGGGTGTTGCATTTTATGCAATCGCGATCCACTCATTTGCGATTTTTCTTGCAGGCATGATCTTGATGGGCATCGCAAATGCGGCTGTGCAGCTTGGCCGTTTCGCGGCAGCGGAAGTGAATCGCCCCGAACATCGCGGGCGAGCCATATCCAACGTGGTGATCGGCGGTACGGTCGGCTCAGTGGTCGGGCCTTTTGTTGCAGGGCCGTCGGGCGTGATCATTAGCTCGTGGGGCATTGATGAACTGGCAGGCGCATATCTTGTCAGCTTGGTTTTATTTGCCATTGCGGCAGTTGTCGTATTTTTCGGACTCCGTCCTGATCCGCGCGAGATCGGTAAAGAGGTGGCGGAAAAATTTCCAGAAACAGTGGCAGGTTCAAGCGGTGTCCTGAGCGCGTCGAAGGGCGAAGCGAGAAGCATGATGCAAATCTTCCAACAGCCTGCGGCATT
>JANMSY010000235.1:0-3114 GCA_031389865.1 Anaerolineales bacterium
TTGCCATCCTGCGAGAGCACGCCGGTCCTGCCTTTATAATTATCCATGATTGAATCCACACTGAAGCTGTGGAGCTCCTGCCCGCTGGCAACGTCCCACTGCTGCACCGTATATTTGTAAAGTGGATAGCCACCCCCTCCCGATAGGGTCGAGAGGGTCTGGTCATCCTGTGAGAAGGCCATGTCAAAAGCATTGTCTGTTGGAAACTGCATGCTTTCCTGCAAGGACTGTGAATCGTATAGATGAATGCCGGACGAAGACGAGACTGCCAGCCGTCCTCCATTCGCTGAGTAGGTAGGGTAGTGGCCGCTACCCTTGCCCCAGCTTGAGATTTCCACCAGGTTCTTTGCGTTGTCCGAAGAGATGATTTCGCTGAGTGGAGGCTCGGCAGTCGAGGGCTCTGTTGCGGACGCAGCTGGACTCGCGTCCGGATTAGCCGGCGTCACCGGCGCCTGGCTTGGCGGGCTGCATGCAAAAATGATTAGATTTAGGATAAAAAAGAAGATCGCTGTGGTTTGAAATGTTCTGTTCATGGTTCTCCAACGCTGTTACTGTGTACCCGGCGACTGCCAAAGGGAGTCGCTTAAGTCGAGATACAAATGCGGGCTTATTCACTTTAGTGCGTGCTCCTAAGAACGGGCATGAGCATCAACAGAATAAAGACCCCGGCCATAAGGCCAGGCTTTCAACCAGAAGCTGCCCCTTTGGTTGTGAGGATTTCTGAATATTGGTAAACTCACAATCGGTCTCATGTGGAAAACTAATCACCCCCGTGATAAAGACTACAATTCGCACCAGTTTTATAAAAACTGATGCCTTAGCCATTATATCACTCGATATTTGATCAAGCTGAAATGATTCGAACGAAGAACAGCAAACAACAGAATTAGAATTATTAGCACTACATTGTTGGGTGTTCCCCGGTGGTGCTCAAGTATTACCATTCCACTGGAACGTGTCCAGCGCGGTATAAATCTGGTATACGGGTATAAATTCAGACGTATTAGATTTGCACCATGATAGTTCTTGCTTTTTCTGCCAAAAGCAATAGATGCAATGATATACATGAATGTCCGAGAAGGGTGTGAATATGACCACAAATTTTGGTATGATTATTGATCGTGAAAGTTGGGAAGCATACATTGTAAATCCATTCTCACTGATGGTTTCAATATCCCGCGAAGGACGGAGCTCGCCAAATCGAAAAAACAGTCTAGCCGAACGCGGATTGACTATCCGGGATAAGATCATTAATCAAAGAATCTTCATACCTGCTGTTGGCGCACTGGAGATCCTCAAGGACCATGCCGGAAGTGGAGACCTGGAAAACCAATGGCATGGTGATCGGGGCACCCGCGTTAACATCAGCCCCGCGAGATGAAAAGGTGGTAGACGAGGAAATCCTTCAAACACCTTTCGTTCGTCGATGTCCCGAGTATGTACTTTATGATCCTTTGAAGTTGACGCCACAACAGTCGAAAGACATGTTTGATTTCTTGCTGAAAAATGAGCAATTGCTGAGGGAGCTGGCCGAAAAAGATGGAATCATCGCCCAGCGACAATTGACAGATCTTCTTAAGAAGATCGCTGCACATGGGCGGAGAAAAAGGCTGGGCAAATCTGAATAGTTCTTTAACAGCCATGAATTGACTGACCGGCGAAGTGTCGTCTGAAGCAGAATGCAACTGATCATTTGTCGGATCGGGGCTGGATTCCGTTCGTACCACTTGCTTGGGCTATAATCTAAAATAGCACACGATTTCAGATTTAATTTAGAGGTAACCCATGCCTAACAAACTGATTAATGAAAATTCCCCCTATCTTCTACAGCACGCCAATAACCCCGTGGATTGGTATCCCTGGGCCGAAGAGGCGCTGACCAAAGCGCGCGTCGAGGACAAGCCGATATTCCTCAGCATCGGATACGCCGCCTGTCACTGGTGTCACGTGATGGAGCACGAATCGTTCGAGGATGCCGAAACTGCTGCCCTGATGAATAAGAACTTCGTCAATATCAAAGTGGATCGCGAGGAGAGACCCGATCTCGATAGCATCTACATGCAGGCCACCACAGCCATGACCGGGTCCGGCGGCTGGCCCATGTCTGTGTTTCTCACGCCGGACCTGCGTCCCTTTTATGCGGGCACCTACTTTCCACCGGTACGGCGCTACAACATGCCGGCGTTCAGGGACATCCTTGAGAGCCTCGCAAAAGCATGGAGCGAAGATGAGCAGGAAGTTGATCGCGTGGGCAATCAGATACTTGAATATCTACAACCGCCGATACCAAAAAATGACCCTGCGAATTCCTTTACCCAACAAACACTCGAGACAGCCACAAACTCCCTGCTCGAATCTTATGATTGGGCCCATGGCGGCTGGGGCAGCGCACCGAAATTTCCTCAACCAATGGCGGTGGAATACCTCCTTCGTCGTGCATCCACCGATTCCCCGCAACATGACCTAATCCTGAAAACGTGCAGGCATATTCTGAATGCCATGTCACGGGGCGGCATGTATGACGTTGTCGGTGGTGGGTTTGCCCGATACAGTGTCGATAACTTCTGGCTGGTTCCGCACTTTGAGAAAATGTTATACGACAACGCCCAGCTTGCTTTGGCATATTTGCATGGCTA
This sequence comes from Anaerolineales bacterium, assembly GCA_031389865.1. Classification (GTDB taxonomy): domain Bacteria; phylum Chloroflexota; class Anaerolineae; order Anaerolineales; family Villigracilaceae; genus Defluviilinea. Next base: position 2,637 of record JANMSY010000235.1, read on the forward strand.
CCTTGTCACCGGCGATGTAAATTTCCGCCAGGTGTGCGAAGAGACATTGGATTTCCTGCTGCGCGAGATGACTCATCCCAACGGAGGTTTCTACAGCAGCCTCGATGCTGACTCAGAAGGCGAAGAGGGCAAGTTCTACGTCTGGACACACGAGGAAATCGAAGCAGCACTCGGATCTGAGTTTGAGTTTTTCAAGGCTGCCTATGGGATTACACTACAGGGAAACTGGGAAGGGAAAGTAGTTCTTCAACGCGCATTGGATGACTCGACCCTGTCTTCCCGCTTCAAGCTGGACCCGGAGGCTCTTCGCCAAAAATTGGCCCTGTCTCACCATCAGCTTTTGGATGTGAGGAATACCCGCATTCGCCCCGGCACTGATGATAAAGTGCTGGTGATGTGGAACGCGCTCGCGCTTTCTGTTTTGGCAGAAGCGGGTCGCTATTTGAAGCGGCAGGATTATCTCGATGCAGCGATCCGC
>JANMSY010000252.1:0-10010 GCA_031389865.1 Anaerolineales bacterium
GTGCCCGCAATGTGGGCATGGACTCAGGACTCAACCATGTGCTTACTGTGGAAACACAATTGGCATCGGTGAACGATCCTGTCCTTCATGCGGCGCGCCTTCAGGGAACAAATAAAAATCATGAGCAGTTTCAATATGCAAAAAATTTAATCCGACGACGGGTCAGCATTTTGCAGTTGACCCAGTGTGCGAGATGAAAGTCGATCCACAGAATCCACTGATTAAAATCTTATATAAAGGCAAAACGTATTATTTTTGCTCCGAGTTGTGTAAACGAATGTTCGAGCGCGAGCCAGAGAAATATATCAAAACGGATGAGCCCTATCATTTCGCGTGACGAAATCCCCGCTTCTTGCTGGTTCCTTCGGCAGGCTCAGGACAAGCCTTGAACTGGCGCGCGCCGAATGGTTTGATCCTGACAAATGGACAACTCTGCTCTTCAAAAAGTAAATTCGGGTAAATAACATTGTATTAGGCAATACTGCGTATTTTCAACCCTTGATAGATGCTGTATAAGATTGAGTGTAATGCAGCAAACCAAATCTCAAAGGAGTTGAAAGAACAATGAAGAGACCAGTCATTTGGAGAGTGATCATCCTGCTCTTGACGGCCACAGTCGTTTTGAGCGCATGTAGCGGCATAGCAAGTCCAGCCGACAAAGGCATTGGAGGCACAGTGTGGGTGGCAGATGAAGAGGGGAATAGCATCACCGTGATCAATGCGGCGACAAATAAAGTGATTACCACACTAAATGGAATCGAGGGCGCACATAACCTGCAAGTCGCACCCGATGGAAAAACAGTCTGGGCGGTCAGTGGACATGAGGCGCTGGCAGTGATGCTTGATGTCTCCAGCTATAAGGTTCACGGCGTTGTCCCAACGGGCATGGAACCCGCGCACATTATCCTTTCGCCCGATGGTAAGACAGCTTATGCGACGAATGGCGGCGATAACACAGTAACTGTGATTGACGTGGATTCAATGACTGTCGCGGCAACCATTCCGGTGGGAGAATATCCTCATGGTCTGCGCCCAAGCCCGGATGGACGCTGGGTGTATGTTGCGAACGCAAAAGCCACGACCCTGAGCGTGATTGACGCACAAAGCAACACAAAGGTCGCGGACATCGAAGTCGGAGAACGTCCTGTACAGGTGGGCTTTTCGCCAGATGGGAAATATGTTTATTTTTCTCTGAACGGAGAGAACGCGCTGGGCAAGGTCGACGTTTCCACCCGCACACTGGTCGACAAAGTTTCCGTGGGAGGCGGGCCAATCCAGGTCTTCGTAACCTCTGATAACAAGTATGTCCTGGTCGCCAATCAGGGAACAGAGGACAATCCCAGCACGACAGTTTCCATTGTTGATACCGCCACTTTCAAGGTTGTATCTACAATAGAGACTGGCAAAGGTGCGCATGGTGTGGTGATTGATCCCTCGGGCCGCTATGCGTACATCACAAATATTTACGAGGATACCGTGTCAGTGATTGATATTGAGCAAAAGACGGTCATCGCTACCATTCCTAGCGGCACTGCTCCCAATGGAATTAGTTTCTCAGCCCTGCCAGCCATCCCTGCCTCATCCTCAGAAGTGCAACTTGAAATACCTGAAAGCGATATGATGGATATGCCAGGGATGACACCCTGAGAACATCTCGCTGTTGACTTATTGTGAGGGGGAAGTTTTACTATAGGCAATTATGCCTATTGGAGCCTCCCCCAAGCGGCTGAGACGAACACTCCCCAGCCGGTGGATGAGGCTGGGGAGTGTTCGTTGTAGTATGAGTAGATACCCGCGTATTTTTATTGATGCGCTGACATAAGAACGTTTAGTCCTTCACCTACTACTGCTTGATCTGAAGATGGAAGTAGTTGGCGAAGCGGAATGACTGGAACGTCTGCCCGCACTGCGGACAGACTTGATTAATATAAGGAGATATAAAATGCAAAAAGGTAACTGGTTGGTCGTTGGAATTATCAGCATCGTCGTCCTTTTGCTTCTGTTTGGTGGAGGCATGATGATGGGCGGTTGGGGCTATCGTGGATGGAGCATGATGGGGCCCGGCGGCATGATGAATAATTGGGGATACTCTTTATCTTCCTCTCCCCTCGGTTGGATCGGAATGATCTTCATGTGGCTGATTCCTGTGGGCTTGATTGTTCTGGCAGCATTCGGCGGCGTCTGGCTGGTGCGGAACGTCGGCAACTCCAAGCCGCCATCTTCTTAGAGTCCCTCCCCAATTAGGGAAAAGTGTACGGGCCAACTGGCAGAATTGCCCCTACTGCGGCACGACATTGAAATAAAAAATCGTGTTTGAATGGTGTATACGATGACTACTGAATGGAGATGATCATTGAGTACGGGTGGTCCCGGCAGGAACGTACCATAACATCTTCAATCCGTCGAAGACGACGTCGTTAAGGAAGGCGATAAACGATCTACTCACCGCCGAACCACCCGGATGGGACCGTACACAAGACCAAGGCCGAAGCCGCAGAAGCACGGGAAACTAAATAGGTGCAATGAAGCAACACTTGTTCGTGCTGTTCACCTGTCTCTTTGTGGTCATGATTGGCCTGGGCATTACGATGCCGGTGCTACCGTTCTACGTTGAGCGCCTCGCGCTGGCCGAAGGCTCAACGCGCCAGTCGGTGGTGATGCACGTTGGCATGTTGACCGGCGTTTACGCGGTGGGGCTGCTCATCTTCGCGCCGGTTTGGGGGCGCTTGTCAGATCGCATCGGCAGAAGACCGCTCATCTTAATCGGTATCGCAGGCTATGTTGTCGCACAGGTTCTTTTCGGTCTGTCCACATCGCTGTGGATGCTTTACGCGGCGCGTATTCTGGGAGGCATCTTATCCTCGGCAGCACTGCCGGTTTCAGCAGCATACGTTGCCGATATGACAACTGATGAGGAGCGTGGTCGAGGCATGGCGTGGTTGGGCACGGCGGTGAGTCTCGGCTTCGTCGTTGGTCCGGCGCTCGGTGGAATGTTGTCTCGCACAGACCTGCATTTCACTGCACGTTATGGGCATTTCCTGATTGATAGTTTCTCGGTCCCGTTCTTTGCGGCAGCCTTCCTGGGCCTGCTCACGCTTTTCGCGGCGATGCGCTGGCTACCAGAGTCGCTGTCCGCACATGCGCCGCTCGCAGCAGGCGAAGAGGCAGATTGGCGAAGGCTGGCGCGAAATCTCGCCCCGCTGCTCAGTCTTGCGCTTGTCGGACAATTCGGGCTTGCAATCTTTGAGGCGACATTTGCGCTTTATGCGCAGGCGAAGTTCAACTACGGTCCTGTTGAAGTGGGAGCCGTCTTTGTGGTGTGCGGGCTGGTGATGACCGTCTTTCAAGTCGGGGCGGTCGGTTTCCTCGCGGGACGCGTCCGCGAGATTTACCAGATCGGCGCGGGCTTCGGTTTGATGGGGGCAAGTCTCGCGCTACTTGTAGTGGCGCGCACATCGTTCTCTGTCTTTGCCTTTGCTGGGCTGTTCGCTTTAGGGACGGCGTTTATCTCTCCGAACCTCGCGGCTTTGATCTCGAAGCGCGGTGGCAGACGGCGCGTCGGTGCAGCGTTCGGCGTCCAAAATGCAGCCAACAGTCTCGGTTTGGCAAGTGGACCGCTGTTGGGGGGCGCGCTTTTCATTTGGCAGATGAACGCTCCGTACTTGTTGACCGGAATCTTGCTCGTGGTCGTTTCAGTAGTCATTGCGTGGAACGCTCGCGCTCAAAAGTGGTGCATATGAGATACCACTACGTTTGGTTGGTATGGTCGGTCTTGTTCCTGTTGCCATGGGCCGGGCTCTATCTGGCGAATCCTGGCCACCGCAAGGTGATGTGGCGCACGAGCCTCGTCACCGCCCTTCTCGGGTTTACTGAACCGATCTACGTCCCCGTATATTGGAACCCGCCAAGCCTCTTCGAGCTTGCTCAGCGCACCGGGTTCGACATCGAAAGCCTAATCTTCGCCTTTGCAATCGGGGGCATCGGCAGCGCCCCACCTGATATTATCTTGATCGCCACCGGTTCCGAGGTTCAACTGGCGCTTGCGGCACGCGAGAAACTGGAGACTCAGGGCGTCAGGGCGCGCTTGGTCAGCCTGCCCTGCTGGAATTTGTTTGACGCACAGCCCGTCGAATATCGGGAAGCAGTCTTACCACTGGATGTACTCATGCTGGCCATCGAAGCTGGCGTTTCTCTCGGCTGGCGGCCTTACGTTGGACCCGGCATTGAGGTGATCGGAGTGAATCGCTTTGGCGCATCGGCTCCGGGAGAGATTGTCATGCGTGAGTACGCTTTTAGTGTCGATCATGTCACCCAGCGGGCTCTCGCCCTGGTAACACACCACAAAAAAGCATGATCATTTCAGGAAGAGGCGAACAATGCATATTGGATTCGCAACAGATCACGGCGGTTATGTCTTAAAGGAACCCATTCTAAAGGCGCTGCGCGATTCCCGGCACGAGGTGGAGGATTTCGGCGCTTATAGTTTGAATCCCGGAGATGATTACCCGGACTTTGTCATCCCGCTGGCCAGGGCGGTTGCTCTAGGTGAAGTAGAGCGTGGCATTGCGATTTGTGGAAGCGGTGTTGGCGCCAGTTTCACTGCCAACAAAGTTCCGGGAGTACGGTCAGCCCTCATTCACGAGAGTTACTCTGCCCATCAGGGTGTCGAGGATGATGATATGAACCTGCTTTGCCTAGGTGGGCGCGTGGTCGGTTTTGCACTAGCCTGGGAAATCATTCGGATTTATCTGGCAGCTCACCATGTGAGAGCCGAACGCTTTGAACGGCGTCTCGCAAAGGTGGCTGCAATAGAATGCAAGGAGTAATAAATGTACAAGAATCCTATCGTGAGTGTAGAGACCTTTGGGCAGAGTGTCTGGCTCGACCTTGAAGACTGGAGAAACTAAGCATGAACGAACAGAAAGGCACGATTTTGATTACAGGCAGCAGTGGCAGGATCGGCTACCCGCTGGCCAAGCGATTGGCAGAATCATTTAATGTGGTCGGCTTTGACCGGCGCGCGCCGTCGCATCCCCCGCCCAGCGCCGAATGTCTGTACGTGGACCTAACTCTCGATGAAAGCCTGCGCCGCGGGTTGCAAGCCATCCGCGAGCTGCACGGCAACCGCATCGTCTCAGTAATCCATCTCGCCGCCTATTACGATTTTTCCGGCGCGCCGAGTCCGCTCTATGATGAGGTCACGGTGCGCGGCACGGAGCGCCTGCTGCGCATGCTGCAGGATTTTGAAGTCGAGCAGTTTATTTTTTCCAGTACGGACCTGGTGCATGCGCCTTCTGCGCCTGGAGAGCGCATCAACGAAGATTCGCCGCTCCAGCCCAAGTGGCCCTATCCGGAGTCGAAGGTCAAGACCGAGCAGGTAATCCACGCTGAGCGCCGCAAGATCCCCGCTGTCATCCTACGCATTGCCGGCGTCTACAATGACCTGTGCAATTCCATTCCGCTGGCGCAACAGATACAGCGCATCTATGAGCACGACATCACTGCGTATCTTTATCCCGGCGATGTTTCTGCTGGTCACCAGGTGTTCGTGCATAACGAAGACGTGCTGGACTCAATTATGCTTGCGGTCACGCGTCGCAGGGAACTGTCGCCCGAAGTGACGCTGCTCATCGGCGAGCCTGTGTCACCTGGTTATGATGAAATGCAGCGTGCCTTCGGACAGCTGATCCATGGCGTATTATGGAAAACGCACTCACTCCCCAAGGCAGCGGCCAAAGTGGGTGCGTGGGTGCAGGAGAAACTGCCTCTGAACCGACCGCCCTTTATCAAACCATGGATGATCGATCTCGCTAACGACGACTTCGAGCTCGATATCACACGTGCCCACACAATCCTGGGCTGGGAGCCCAAGCATTCGGTGCGCGACACGCTGCCGAAAATGATACCAGCGCTCAAAGCCGATCCGCTTGCATGGTACCGCGAGAATGATATCAAGCCGCCGCTATGGCTGCGCGAATTGGCATCTTCAGTCGATCAGGCGAAAGAGATTGAGCCTCATGAATTGATGCGGTTGGGCGAAGAGGTGCGGCATGCAATCACGATGCCCAGTTCAATGGCGATGCTCAAACCGAAGGCAACGCCGAAAGGATCTAAATATGGGAAAGCATGATATGACGAAGATGGACGATTCGAATGCAGACAAGAATAGCTCATCGACAATGAATATGAGCGAGCCTGACCAAGACAATGATGGTGTACGTGCTAAAGAGTTGCAGCTCGAACAGATGCGCGTGCAGCAAAGACAGCTGGACCAGGCGTACCAACGCGAAGTGGCCGCGCAGAAAAAAGAAGACGCCAAAGCTCACGCGCTAATGGAGAAAGACCCGCGTGGGCACATCCAGATGATGAAGATGGAACAGGAGCATCGGCAGTTGACACTCGAACTCCCACGCCTGCTGCTGCAGCGCGAAGCGCAAGTCTACGAGGAACTGCAAAGCGCACAGGATGCAGCCCAGGCCAGAATGCCCGAGACCGGCAAAACGATGGTGGAGATGGTTGCCATGGCGCGTTGGTCGCAGATTCCGCTGCTCGTATTGGGCTTATGGTTGATCGTCAGTCCATTCTCACTCGGCTATCGCAGTGTACCTATAATCTGGAGCGACATGATCAGCGGGCTCCTGGTGATTGTGCTCGCGGTGATTGCCTTCCGCACCGGTCGCGCCTGGGCCGCCTGGGCCAATACATTCGTGGGCTTATGGCTGGCTTTCGCCCCGATCGCTTTCCGGACCCTAGATGCCGCCGCGTATGCAAACGGTACTTTGGTGGGCATGCTCGTGATTGTATTTGCCGTCCTTGTCCCGATGATGATGCAGATGGCGGGACCGGAAGTACCACTCGGGTGGTCGTATAACCCCTCGACCTGGTTGCAGCGCGCGCCCATCCTGGCGCTCGCCCTCTTGAGTTTTTTCCTGGCGCGCTACATGGCTGCGTTCCAATTGGATCATATCTCCTGGGTGTGGGATCCCATTTTTGGCGATGGCACAGTTCTGGTTCTCGGTTCTGCTCTCTCAAAATCATTTCCCATCTCAGATGCAGGACTGGGCGCGTTCATCTATCTTGTCGAACTCCTGTCGGGGTTTATGGGCGATCCGCGCCGCTGGCGTACCATGCCGTGGATGGTGGCCCTCTTTGGCCTGATGGTGGTACCGCTCGGCGTCATCAGTGTCGTGCTGATTATGCTGCAGCCGGTCGTCGTCGGTGCGTGGTGTACGGCGTGTCTGCTCTCCGCGCTGTTTATGCTGATTATGATCGCGCTTTCGCTCGACGAAGTGATCGCGATGATCCAGTTTTTGGCGCAGACCCGGCGCGCAGGCAAATCGGTGTGGCGCACGTTCTGGCGCGGCGGCGATGCATTGGGGGATAACCTGACACCGCAACGCCAGCAGACAGATCATCCGAGTCAGATGTTCTGGGGCGTGACGGTTCCGTGGAATCTGCTCGTGAGCGCGCTGCTGGGTGCGTGGCTGATGGTTGCGCCCTCCGTTTTTCAAACGCAAGGTCAGACGGCGCACAGCGATCACATACTCGGCGCGCTGATCGTGACGGTCGCCATCATCGCCTTTGCGGAAGTGACACGTGCCGCTCGGCATTATCGTGTTGCCCTGGGTGTTCGGTGGAGCGACGTTCGCTTCAGGCATCAACGATTTGATTATCGGTGTGCTGATCATTGGGTTGAGCATTCCGCCGGGCAAGATTAAGAATACATACAGCCGTTGGAATGCGCTGATCGTATAAGCGACATAGCGCAAGATGCCATCATGCGCCACAGCCTAAATCATACAAAAGGAGTTATTCATGCTCAAACAAAACATTGTTCCTGTTCTCGTGGTGGAGCACCTGGACACATTTCATCCAGAAGCGAGCATCATGCCGGTGAATCTTTACTGCACTGACAGCTATCTGGTAATCAATGCCGGACTGCCCCGCTGCCTGCCGGATAAAGTCCACGTCTTCGTGGCTCCTGCCAGGATACTTATCCGGGCCGAGCGCCATCCAGGCGAGGAACCCATCCACGAGGAGCGCACCTACATTCTTTCGGAACTTCCGGAAGGTGCTGTCGGCCGCATGCTTGACCTGCCGCAAGGAGAGTGGGCGTACGCTGCTGCCGAGGCCCACTTCGCCAATGGCCTGCTCACCGTCTCCATTCCCACACAGGCGCGGGCAGACTATCTGCGTCAGATGCACGCGGCATAGTCAGCAAAGAGAAGTGCAGTCCAGTGACCGCCGCGAACATGCTGGACACAAGGAAACCGGCGAGATCGGTGGGAAAATGTACGTTTTGGCACTGGAGATTCCGGTTGAGCAGATGGCGACCATCGGAGACATGCTGCGGAGTTGATCGGCAAAGTTAAAACGATGTTGAAACTCTAGAATCGGTATCGAGGGTACAACTATGAAAGGAAGGCCGAAGGTTCATCTATGAATAAGAACTCCATCGCCTTTGGGGCGCCAGGCATTGAGCCACGCTGGACGTCCAGCGCCAAGAACGGCATCGGGACCGCGTATCATACCAGTTCCCGCGTCTGGTTCACGCTCAGCCACGGCATCGGGCGCACACCGCCGGCACCATCGCGGTCGGCGTCGCCATGGGCAAGTACACGGTCGAGGCACTGCGCTCGGCGGGAGCGGACCATGTGCTGGCCACTCTGGAAGAGCCGCTGCCCGGCGTGACGGCAGCGCAGACAAGATCGGGAGGTTGACCATGCCAGTGCAGAACCACACAATACCTGATGAACCAGCGCAGGAGGTCACGGCCGCAGAAGCAGACCGCGTTGCTGAACCCTTTACTTTGGTGCTGTTTGGCGCTTCGGGCGATCTGACGCAGCGAATGGTCATGCCGGCCATCTTTCGCCTCGCTCGGCGCGGTCTGCTCTCGCCGGAGTTCCGCTTGATCGGTTACGCGCGCAGCAAGATGACCGACGACGAGTTCCGCGCGCGGATGCGAAAGGCACTGATGCGTGAGCCCGGAGTGGGCGACAAGCAAGCGTGGCTGGAGTTCGCCGCCCGCCTGTCCTACATCGCGGCTGAATACGACGGCGACGACTTGCAGGGCTACGCGGAACTGGCTCGTAGGTTCGAGCCGCTTGACCGCGGAACGGGAGCGGGCGCGCGACGGCTCTTCTATCTCGCTACGCCGCCCGCGCTGTTTGCGCCGATCATGAAACACTTAGGCGACGCGAAACTCGCCGGTCAAGCCTACCAGCCCGCCAAAGGAGGCTGGGCTCGCTTCGTCGTCGAAAAGCCCTTCGGGCGCGACCTCGCTTCAGCCCGCGCGCTAAACGCCGACATTGCCCGCAGCTTCGCTGAGCATGATATCTATCGCATCGATCATTTCCTGGGCAAAGAGATCGTGCAGAACCTCTTCGCCCTGCGTTTCGCCAACGCCATTTTTGAACCCGTGTGGAATCGCAACTACATCGATCACGTCGAGATCACGGCGACTGAAACGCTGGGCATGGAAGGGCGCGGGGGCTACTATGAAACCGCCGGTGCGGTGCGCGACATGGTGCAGAACCACCTGCTCCAACTGTGCGCGCTGGTCGCCATCGAGCCGCCCGCCGCATGGAACTCCAGAGCGGTGCGGGATGAAAAAGTGAAAGTGCTGCGCGCCGTCCGCAGGATCGTTCCCAGTGAGGTCGAACGCTACGCCGTGCGCGGGCAATACGCGGCGGGCGCCATCGGTGGCGAGCGCGTGCCTGCCTATCGTGAAGAGGCAGAGGTGGCGGCGGATTCCCCTGTGGAGACCTACGCCGCACTCAGGCTCCACATCGACAACATGCGCTGGGCCGGCGTGCCATTCTACCTGCGGTCGGGCAAGCGCCTGGCCCAGCGATCGACCGAGATCGTCGTCGAGTTCAAGCCGGCGCCGCACACGCCTTTTGCCGCGGACCGAGGTGACGGCCCCGCCGTACGTCCCAACCGGCTGATCGCGACCCTTTCTCCTCACGAGGGCATCGTCCTCAAGGTGGAAGGCAAACTCCCGGGCCAGG
>JANMSY010000273.1:0-1835 GCA_031389865.1 Anaerolineales bacterium
CCAAACGCGACCGCCAGCGGATTTCGTTGCAGTACGAATATCATGTTATCGAAAATCGTCAGCGTGAGAACGATGGCAATTAATGCGTTGGTAAGAAAACTGATCCGTAATGTTGAAGTGTCGAATTGTTTCAGTGCACCCCAGCCCAGCGCGGTGGGGATGGCAAGGATCATCAGGGCGGGGAAGAGCAGGCGCGCCTGCCATAACGCGGATGAGTTGATCACACCCAACGTCCAGGCGGCGAGGCTCAAAGTGGAGAAAACGCCGATCGCTTGCAACGATCCGCCCTCGGCTGAGTCCCGAGGCTGGCGCTGGAGCAGGATCCAAAAAGTAAACGGGGCCAGAATCAGGAAGAGAGGTCCCATCCTTCCGTCGAAGAATGTTGCGTCGCGATATCCGAGAACCGTATTCAATGGAAGCATGAAAATTTGAAGCGCGTTCCATCCGATGCCAGTGCCGGACTCTGCGTACCATCTGGAGAGGAAATCATCCCAGTACTGCCCACCGAAAACGAATGGATAAAATGGGTTGCCCATGAAAAACGCATTGCGAACATACCAGGGTAGGGCGGTGATGAGTGCAATGAAACTAAACTTTGCTGCACTGGGAATTGCTTTGCGGAACGTACTATTCAACAATAGTAGCCCGCACGTTAATGGCACGACGAATGATGTGTATTTAATGCCCATTGCAAAGCCAGCCATGAGACCAGCCATGTAAAGCCACGACGATGATTTTGAAATGCGATAATAAGTAAATAAGTATAGGGTGGCGATCGCGTAATAGACAAGTGCCATATCGGCGTAGGCCCACGATGCCAGCACGGGAAGAGACGGGATCGCTACGATCAATAACAATGTTTTGCGGGCAACTTCTGTATTCCATAGTTTTGACACCCAATGCCAGAGCAATAGTGCAGAAAGCAGTGCCCATACAAAATGGATGATCTGCGCGGCACGCTCACTTTGCATGCCGAGCGCCCAGAGATAAACATTTTCGGTCAGGCTGGGGAACCAGAACGGAACGTTGTTCGCTGCGTACAGGCCGCCGTTCTGTAAAATATTTTCGGGAAGTGTAAGGTGATAGAGTAGGGCGTCAAACGCTTCAAATGGCGGGACAAGGGTGAGTAAAAAGGAAAAAGTAAGGGGAAGCAGAAGAGCAAGCTTTGTAAAAAGATCATACTTACTGAATGCAAGATTCAGATGTGCCGCCAGCGTATTGACGTTGGCGCGCAGACCCTGAAAATCGTTTCTCAAAAGGAAGAGTAGGGCGAGGACAAGTTGAAAGATAGTCAGGACCCGTGCATTCGCCAGCTGTATTGCGGAAAAGAACAAGCCGAGCAGGCCCAATGAGCCCAGTCCGACTCCCCAACTGAGTAAAAGATAATCGATTGATTCCGGTGCTTCAAATTTGAAAATCAGTAGGATTCGCTTGCCAATGCCATGTGCATTGAAAAGCAGAATTGCTGCGACGAGCAACGTCCATAATGTGTCAGCCAGGCCTGTAAATGCGTTCAACAGACCTGGCTTTTGGACCACATAATACACAACGACAATCACACCTGTCCACAAAAGGAGCAGTGCGACAGCGATCCTTTTCAACTAGGCCGCGCCTTTAAGATAAATTCCGGTTGGGTCAAGCTCTTCACGCAGAATCCGCAGTTCATTCTCCATCACTAGTTCTGTTATTTTTAGCTTTGCGGCGACTTTCAGATCCCAGCCTGTATTCTCCTTGGCCTGTTCTGGAGTCTTGCCTGGATGCAGTGCGGTCAGGATCATTTCGCCTTTTTTATCAGGTTCCATCATTCCAATATCGGTCACGACGGCGAGCATGCC
>JANMSY010000303.1:0-2695 GCA_031389865.1 Anaerolineales bacterium
GGCCAGTCGCCGCAGATCCCCGATCGTGTCCAGATCATACCAGGGCGGCAGCAGAATGGTACGCAGGTCCAGCTCCCGGGCCCGTTCCAGGCTCGTTTCCAGCACCTGCGGACTGCCCCAGGAAACATCCTCGAAGAGCCGCACCCACAGGCGCCTCATCCCCAGCAGATAGTAACCGCCATCCTCGGCCGGGCCGAACATCACATCAGCCTGATCCAGTTCCAACTCCAGAAATGCCTGGCGGATATATTCCAGGGGAAGGTCGGGGGAGTCGCTGCCGATGATGCAGCAGCACTGGATGCCGATCGTGAACGCGGTTTCGAAGGCGTTTGCCATACGCTCCCCCAGGGTCGCGCCGATCTGGATGAACATCTCAGGCCTGGGATAGGCGGGACAGGCGGGCAGCGATCCACTTTCCAGTGCCCAGATCACCAGCACGCGGATGTCATCCAGTCCGGCGGCCCGCTCCAGCACATCCTCCAGCATGGCGGTATACAACTCGGTTGCAGCCCGGGTACCAACCTCACGGGCCAGACGGGTCTTGACCGTGCCGGAAACTGGTTGCCGGGCAAAGACGATCAGTCCCTTCTTCATAATATCAATTGAAGTGTCAATTTTTCTTCAAAACGCACAAAACTAGGTGACCGTCGCAACTTCCGCAAATCCGTATCGACAGCCTTTATCACTTTTATGGCGTGTGTCCGATCTTCATAACGCCATCCCCTCGCAGCTTTGAAGTGATTCATCATAACCGATTTGGGATTCGAGACGCGATCAGGGCTCTTAACGCGTGCAACCTTATAGACATGTGCTGCAGTTGAAAGATATGTAGCAATCTTCTTTTCATCCGCAAGCAACCAGCTTTCCAATTCCTGTTCGACGCAAATCGGAAAAACCGGTCTGTCTGCGATACCCGCATTAGATAGAGCATCCAGAATTGCTAAGCGTTCAACCCTACGGCAAGGCTTGTGTTTCCTGTCGGGCCAGGCAGGACGCAGATCCCAAACAATCAGAACCCGTTCGCAACCATCGTCAAACAGAGCGGCTGCGACCCTTCCGGCATCACGCAACAGGTTCTCCTTGTTATCAAGGGTACGTGATACCGGCGTAATATCTGTCCTAATCTGTAAGGCGAGATACTCACAGATCAGCACGTCCGCGCCCTTCAAACCACATTCGAAGATAAAACCAACCTTGATCATACTCCGCCCCCAGCAAGATTGCCCATTGTGTAGAGTTTGCCGGGAGCAAATTCGGTAGCCCAACGTTGCAGGTTCTCATTGTCGGCGGGGCGAAGAAAGCGCGGTTGTTCCTTGGTGTCGCGCTCAACCAGGACAAGATGTTCCAACGTGAGCAGATCAAGCAAGTAGGGTGAATGGGTGGTCAGAATCACCTGAGTAGTACCATCGAGCACGGCATTGCGGATTTCCTCGACAAGCAGGTGGATACTGCGTGGGTCCAGCCCGTTTTCGATCTCCTCCACCACGATCAGAGATGGCGGATTGGGATGACGGAGTAATGCCAACAAAGCCAGAAGTCGCAAGGTTCCAGTGGAGAGCATCCAACCGGGAACCTTGAAATCGGCCTCCGTCAATTGCAGCCAGGCCTTGCGTTCGATTTCTGATGAAGTCAGTGAAGGCTGAATATCCTTTGCGTAGGGCAGCACATAGCTCATTGTTTCCACAATTCCGTCAAAAGCATTTTGATCTTGACGTCGCAGGTCGAGCAGGAAGTCAGCAATGTTTGAGCCATCGCGAGCCAAGCGCACACCGCCACCGGTACGCTGTTGCGGTACAGGCAGGCCCATCCGCTCCGGGCTCAGGGTCAAAAACTGCCAGTCCAGTATATGACGAGCCTCTTCCGCAAAATCAGGCATTGGAGCCGAAATAATTGACCGACCCTCCCCATAAGACTGCATTGCGCCTATTTTGTTACGTTCCAGCCAAGTTCCGTTCAGCGAAGAAATGCGTTCTTGCGCAATAAACATGCGATTAGCCGCCGGGTCGTTGTTGGCCTCAAGTTCAACCCTGCGCACTTTTCGCGGGCTTGCGCCGATAGCCAGCTCAAAGCTGATTGGGTTGACCAGCTCTCCGCGTCGCTCCTTGGCCTCCTGGCCTTTGTGGCGTGCATGTTCGATTCCCAGCCAGCGCTGCATGGCAATGTCAAGACCGTCGCGGACGATACTCTGATATGTTTCCAGCGCCTCGATCAGGCTCGACTTACCGGCGCCATTGTTGCCTATAAAAGCGGTAAGCGCACCGAGCTTGACTACCTTGCTGTCGACAATAGCCTTGAAATTGCGGATGCGCACACTTTGCAGTCGTTTGGACGGTATCATTTAATCAACCCTCTCTCCACATCACGATACGCGTTCTGTGCAGCGACCTTCACCGGGTCAGCCACCAGTGGGAATGTCTTCAGGATGTAGGCAAATTCTTCTTCAGTCAACCCGTAAATGTGGGCGATGAGGCCGTCCAACTCGGCCCGCAGGCGTCCACGCTCAACTTCGTTTGTCACTCCCTGTTTATGGCTACCGATTCCGGCCTCTTTGGCCAGATCGTCAAATTCCGGCGTAGTGCAGATCAGGCGAGCGGCTCGCTCAAGAATAGGACGGAAAGCAGGGTCTTTTTCCGTTAGACGGGGGACGGGGAGTTGGTAGACGTAAAACATGTTGCAGTGTGCATTAACTTTTTGA
>JANMSY010000363.1:0-15664 GCA_031389865.1 Anaerolineales bacterium
CGGATACCCACATTCAATTATGGGATGTTTCCAATGCGTCGAGTCGCAAGCCTATCGGTAGCACATTGGAAGGGTCCACCCCGATCTTTAGTGTTAACGGAAAACTGCTGGCAACAACGGTGAATGACTCCAGGGAAAATAGGTTTACGGTCATACTCTGGAATATTTCTGATCCAGCCAACCCAACTCGTGTGCCTGTGGAAGGACATACAAAGCCGATTACAAGTCTCGCGTTCAGTCCGGATGGGACGGTGCTTGCTACGGCTGGTTTCGATAAAACGATCATCCTGTGGGATATCTCGGATCCTGCGAAACCGGTGAAGGGCCTCACCCTGAACGGGCACTCCGATTGGATCAATGCCATCGCCTTCAGCCCGGATGGATCCATACTGGCATCTGGCGGTGATGATCACAACGTTATCCTGTGGCGTGTCACCTCGTACAACAAGGCAGTTCAGTTTGGTGTCTTGCTCGGCGGCATTCGGGATTACATTGATGATCTCGAATTTGCATCCGACACGATGCTGGTTTCAAACGATGCCACACTCTGGGATATTGACCCGAACTCATGGATGGAAAAGGCCTGCAACATTGCGGGCAGCAACTTTACCTTCGAGAAATGGGACCAGTTATTCCCCGATGACCCCTATCGTATGACCTGTAAAAATATTGTTCCAGAGCCTCTTGTTTCCGTGGAAGGCGAGATCACCACGGTCGATGCTGGAAGCACGTTACCGTTCTGTTCGCAGGAAGCCGGCGGTGGAGCAAGCTGTCCACTGTTAGCTCTTGAGCTGCGTGACCAGTTCTGCGTGGATGCAATATCATATACACTCTATGCTGTGCCCCAGGGCTCAACTCTCACAGCTGCAAACCCTGCCTATAAGTGCAACCCTGAAGGTGTATTTAGTGGTGCCCAGCTGTTCTCATGCTACGGTCCACCCACGCCTGGTTTCCAGGCACAGGTATGCAACACAGGATGCATCACACCACAATCTGACCAATGCACAGATGGATACGGACTGGATTCAACCGGTTCATGCTGTATGCCTGTGCAGCCTGCTGGAAGCAATGGTTGTATGGAAGTGACGCTCTCGATCACCGACTGCAGCCTGCTCGAGTAAGTGATGGCAAGTGCAGGCCCGATCAACCGAAATGGCGCGATGCATTATTGCCCAACGGTGATCAAATCCTTAATACGTTCGTATGTGCCGGGCCCGATGCCTGAAACATTAATAATGTCCTCCGCGCTGAGGAACGGGCCGTTCGCATCGCGATATTCAATAATCTTTTGTGCGGTGGTGGGACCAATTCCAGGAAGTGATTCCAACTCAGCCTGAGATGCGATGTTGAGGTTAATGAGCTCAGTGGTGGAAGTGACGACTTCCGGCATGGGTGTGGCAAGCACCGGTGACGCACCCTCGATGTAGGGAATATCGAGTTTCGCACCGTCTTCAAGAAGTCCTGCCAGATTGATCTGTGACTTTTCCGCCTCTGCCAGAAAGCCACCTGCAGCTGAGATCCCATCCTGCACACGCGCTCCATCGGGAAGAGCGTACACACCGGGGCGCGGCACGGCGCCGGTGATGTGAACCACAATGGGTCGATCGGTTGGCACAGGGCGAAGAGTAACAGCTTCACCCGTGGGATTGCGGGCAACGACCCAGACAAGAACAGCCAGGAACAACCCCAGTAATATACCTGCAGTCATGTATAGAATTGATTTTAGATTTTGCATTTAGGTTATTTTACTGCAACTTCATCACTAGCAGGCTCTCTCCTCGGTTTGCCAGCGCAAATACCAGCCCTGCCAGCTTGCTGATACGCTGAAAGTAACGCGGCATCTCAGGGTAGGGAATCGAAACAAATCCAAACTTATTATACAAGGGTTCAAGCGACGAAATACAGGTCAGGTACAGGGGGCGATGACTGTCCTTTAACAAATAGTCAATAATGGCACGCGCCAATCCCTGCCCGCGATACTCAGGCTGTACAGCGATCGAAGCCAGTTCCAGGATGTCCTTTCCATGCGGCTTGATCTGCCCTATGGCGATGACCTGATCCCGCGCGTCCACCGCAACGATAAAACGCTTCCAGTCCAGCCCAATGGGGTTGATCCCGGTTGAATGGATCAGGTCTTTGATCGCAGCTGATTCCGTTTCACCCGCCGGACGGAGTGTGTAATTAGTAGTCATCTGGTCTCGAGTCTACTACAGCTACCCGTGCAAATGTTGCATCACACGCACGTATGACAAAGCATCAAACCTTCGCAAGGTGGCGTTATATCAATCCTGCTGCGACGATGATAATGAATGTGGCGATAAACCAATGAATGAGAAACGGCCATACGAAGGATTTCGTGCGATACGCGATCCAGCCAAAGGCAAAGCCGCCAAAGATCGTGGAAAGAGTTTCCACTTCAGGTTTACTGATGTGCGCCAGTGCAAATGGGACCGCCTGCAGCCACAACGCCTCAGGCCCGAACTTGCGGGCGTAGCCAAATAGAATCCAGCCGCGGAAAAAAAACTCCCAGCCGATGAGGTCGAGGAATGTTGTCCAGGGTAAGCCTACCGTGTAGGGCTTGTAATAATCCTGCATGGACGCATCCCCACTCCCCAAATAGTAGATGATGGGCGTCATGAACAAAATGCCGATGGCGGTGATGATGAGTCCAGCCTTCCAATCGCCGAAGGTGAAGCCGAAATCTCTTGGATGCTCGCGAAAGAGAATGATGATAAATAGCAGTGGGACAATAAGATAGAGAATGAGACGGTCCCAATATTTGTGCGCAGTGAGCCGGTGATAGTAATCCACCATTAACAATAGTGTGGATGCGATCGTAATGGTGACAACTTTCCAGTCGAAGTGAAGTTTTTCGCCGAGGAGATATTTCATGATGATCAATAGGGAAAATGAGATTGATTTCCGTTTGGTCCAAGCAATTGCATTATTTTATCCATATCGTGGGTCAGCTCAAAGCCCCAGTTTGATATGAGCATTACGGCTGCAAAAACAGCAATACCGACCAGTACTTTTCCGATCCGTGACTCCTTCCAGTGCACAACAAGCGGAGTGAATCCGTTCACCCAGACTTGAGCGGCAAGGATCGCAATATACGGTACCAGCGCAAGATGGAAACGGTCTTCTGAAAGGATGAAAACGTGCGGCAGAATATAACCCATGAATAGGAGCACCAGCAAAATATGCTCAGGTTTTTCGCGCAGAAAGGCCACTCCCAGCGCTGCGGAAACCGAGATCAAGACGAATGGCAAAAGCAAAATGGCAGAAATGGTCAATAACAGCGGAAGGGGGATATAACCGATGATGTTGTTGGAGTAGAAGTACATCAGCACGCGTTTTTCCAGCCCAAAAAAGAAGCCAAGCCTGTTGACCGCAAGCGGAATAAATCGTTCAGGCTTCGCTTTGATGAACTCAAGAGCCTTTTGCGTTCCAACCCTGTCACGTTCAGCATCGTCGAGAATGGTCAACAGATCGAGCGATGGACCGAAGACAAATGACCCATTCCCTTGGGGATGATAGCCAAGATACAGGTTATACCCCATCGACGTTTCAATCCCTGTTGGCTTTTGGTGCAGGATGGAATTACGGATGATCCATGGGGTGATCACAAGAATAAAGGCAAACAAGGAAAGTAATGCCTGTTTGCGGTGGTAAAAAAACAGAAGGTAGAAGGCCGCGAGAGCGAATGGCAGGATGACGGAACGCGTCAGAGCTGTCAGACCGAGGAAGATTCCGGAAAATAGAAAGTGGAAAGTAGTTGGTTTCTTGATCGATAAAAGAAGAAAGAAGAAAGAGGCGAGCAGCAAAATGAAGAATGGGTTTTCTGTTCCTAGGCCGAGCGGGTAAACGAGAAGCATCGGGTAACAGGCAACAAGCCAGGCAGAGATTCTTGCAGCCTTTTCATCCTTCATGAGGGATGAAAGAGGAAAAAGTTGTTTTGCGACCAGGTACGTTAACGGCGCGAGCGGTGCGCCTAAAAAGATGGCCTGTGCGAGACGAGCGGCGAAGAACCGCGAAAATCCTGTCCCGTTGAAAAAGTAGATCGCCGCAAGAAACGTCGGGTATAACGGTGCGCGGAATGATGTGGGAATGCCAAGGATGGGATCATATTCTTTAACCGTGGACAGGTCGAATTCCACGAAGGAGGCAAGCTGGTTTAAGTCCTCCTGTGCATACCAGCGGAAGCCATTTCCCGAGGCGAGGCTGCGCGCAAGCATGTCGTACTGGAACATGTCGTCGAGACCGATCCCCAGCCCGCGCGCCGCAAGGACGGGAATCAGGCGCAACATAAGCGCAATGATGAAAATTCGAAAAGCGAATGATTTGCCGCTTGTCACAGAAACAACCAGGCCTCTCATATGTTTTGCGAGTGAATTTCAAATTGGGTTCAATAATGGATGCATGCGGCACTTTGTAGAAATAAAACACGGATTGCGCTGATTTTACATTTATCCTTGCAATCCGTGTTTTTTTGTTTGTCGCCGCATCGCGCGGCTTAAATTATGCAGCGATCTGCACTTTGGTTTTGAGCGCTTCGATGCGTCTTGCCAGATACGGCATGAAATAGCCGTCATATTTATCCCATAAATCGGAACGCGACCAATCGGTACCTTTGACCTGCCCGCGACAATTCTCACTTCCGCAATAGCAGTCGAACTCATCGTAATTCGATCCATCGCACATGGCGTAGTCAAAGTTGAGCTCCTCGCCGGCATGGATGTCACGCATGGCGACCAGTCCGATTTGACCTGTGAAACCAACATTTGGTTCGCAGGAATGGTTGAAACAGTCGGTGGGTTCCAGAGGCGCAGGCGCTTCCAGATAGAAGCCTTCCTCGATCTGGAGGATGCGTTGTGTGAAGAATTGCATGTTGGGATCGAGCTCTTTCGCTTCAATAATACGCCCGCCCCACAGGCATATCAACTCACCCTTCTTGATCGGCTCGCGGGCAAACACGCCGCATCCGCCTTTTTCTTCGAACTCGCCCGAGTCACATTTCGGGTTTAGATGGGAATAAAACTGACCGGTCATTCTTTCCTTTCGTTTTGGTGAAGGCATTTCGCCCAGAATGATCTTTGGCGTCGAGCACCAAAGCGACAACACTATTTTTGCAAACAAAAACAGCCAAAGCACAACAGCTCTGAACCACTTGTGTTGACTGCAAATGTCTTAAGCAGTCCCGCCGCCTCACCAGGTATTAATTGGAGGGCGGCGGAAGCCAGATTTTATTCGTGGCGCAAATTAGAAAAAGGGCACAAGCATCTCTTCATTCACACTCGTGCGAGTCTTGAAATAAGAATCTACTCCTTGTTAGAATTGGACGCAATTGTAACGGGTTAAAGTGTGATGTCAATCTTTTTGGATGATGATTTCTTAATGCGATTTACCGGGTTGTAAAGCTTTTTGGATGAAATTCCCCGCTTCCGCTCCGCGCCAGGCTGACAATTAATTCCGTTTAAAGTACCATGTCGTTGCGAGCCGCAGGCGAAGGCTCGCAACGACATGAAGCCTATTTCGATCCACCTTCGGTATCTGAGTTTTCGGCAGAGATCCTCTGTGCAAAGAAAATGGGCAGGAAGGTGATCAGGATGACAATTGTTGCAACGACGTTGGTTACGGGGCGGTCACGTGGACGCACAAGCTGGCTGAAGATCCAGATCGGGAGCGTGGATTGCTGCCCCGCGGTAAATGTCGTGACGATGACTTCATCGAAGGAAAGTGCAAAGGCCAGCATGCCGCCCGCCAGGAGCGCTGTTCCCAGATTGGGCAAAATCACATAGCGGAACGTCTGGAACGAATTCGCACCCAGATCCATAGAAGCTTCGATCTGCGAGCCCGACATCCTTCTGAATCGTGCCAATACATTGTTATAGACCACCACCACACAAAATGTGGCGTGACCAATGACAATGGTCCAATAGGAGAACGGGATGTCCAGGGAGCCAATTGCGGAGCGCAGGGCGATACCCGTCACAATGCCGGGCAGTGCGATGGGCAGCACCAGCAAAACGGAAATGGATTCCCTGCCAAAGAAGTTGCCGCGATAGACAGCCGCTGCAGCAAGCGTACCAAGGATCAACGCCGCCAGTGTGGCAATGGACGCCACCCGAACCGATAAAGCGAGAGCAGCCCAAAGGTCCGAGCGTTGAAGCGCCACGCCAAACCATTTGGTCGTCAAACCAGGCAATGGAAAACTATAGGTCGCCTCATCCGTTGTAAAAGAATAGAGGAAGATGATCCACATGGGCACGTGTAAAAAGAGCAATGCTGCGATGGCGGCCATTGTCAAACCCAGAGGGGATTTGTCACTGAAGGATTTTTTAGAGCGCATCGAAAGCTCCCAGTTTGCGGGCGATCAAAAGATAAATAATCATAATGACAACGGGCCCCATGGTGAACGCCGCGGCGAGCGGAATATTTCCCGCAGTGCCCTGATACGAATAGACTGCCTGGCCAATGAAGAATCGTGAGTTGCCCAGAGTCTGCGGGACAATGAAGTCGCCAAGCGTAAGCGAGAAGGTAAAGATCGAGCCTGCCACAACGCCCGGAAAGGACAATGGCAGGATCACAGTACGGAAGGTTTGCGCAGCAGTAGCGCCAAGGTCGCTGGATGCCTCCAACAAGGATTTTGGCACGCGCTCCAATGCAGTTTGAATCGGGACGATCATGTACGGAAGCCAGATATAACTAAATGCAATGAACATTCCCATCGGCGATAATGATAAGGACGACCCTCCTATGCTCGGAAGCGATAATAACCAATCCAGCGCGGGTTGAAGTCCAACTAAAGTCAGAAACCAGGAAACAATACCTTCCTTGGCGAGAATCAACTTCCAGGCATATACACGAACCAGGTAACTGGACCATAATGGCAGCGTGACCGCGATGTATAAAAAGGTCTTTATTTTCGGCGAAGCATAGCGAGCAATGTAATAGGCCAGGGGGAAGGCAATGATCGCATCGGCAATGGTCACTGCCATTGCCATGCCCGCTGTGCGGCCGAAGATCCCCAGATTCGTGGGGGAAAGAAGCTGTAGATACGTACGGAGTGTGAACTGGCGCACGACCAGCCCTGTAAATTCCTCAAGGTAAAAGAAGCTGTTGATGAGGAGTGCAACCAGCGAGCCAAGATAGACGACGAACATATAGATCATCGGCGGGCCGAGCAGGAGCGCCAGAACGAGTTTTGGATGCTGGTACAAATACGTGGAAGCGCGGTTTAGCACCCTAGCCTCCCACGCTGGACATGTGGTCTTTATGCCAGTGCAAACAGACCTTTTGTCCCTTTGCAGATAATACATCCATGGATGTGGTCTTTAGATTTTGCTGCACGACAACCAGGTCGCCGCCGCCTTCGATCTCAACCAGATAGCGTGTGAACAAGCCAAGATATACAACGTCGCGTATCACTCCGTCAATGGAGACCATTTCCTTGGCCGGCGTATCTTCTGCCGAACCCAGATGGATCTTCTCCGGTCGCACAGAGAACATTTGCTCGGAACCGGTAATCTGTCTAGCTACTTTGCCGCTGATGAGATTTGACGTACCGACAAACCCTGCCACGAATGGGGAAGCGGGTCTTTCGTACACATCAGATGGAGTACCAACCTGTTCAATTTTCCCTTCACTGAAAACAGCGATGCGGTCACTCATCGTCAGGGCTTCCTCCTGATCGTGCGTTACGAAGATAAAGGTGATGCCAACCCGTTGTTGAATAGCCTTAAGTTCCACCTGCATTTGTTGACGCAATTTGAGATCGAGTGCACCCAATGGTTCGTCGAGCAAGAGAACCTTGGGATGGTTGATCAGGGCACGGGCCAGGGCTACGCGCTGACGCTGGCCGCCGGAAAGCTGGGATGGTTTACGATGTCCAAAACCGGGCAGTTGCACGAGGTCAAGCATTTCATCCACTTGTCTGTAGCGTTCCTTCTTTGGGATGCCTTTGATCATTAATCCATATGCGATATTGTCTTCGATCGTCATATGAGGAAACAACGCGTAATCCTGAAAAACAGTATTGACATCCCTTTCATAAGGAGGCAAGTCTGAGACATCCTGCCCGTATAAAAAAATACTTCCGCTGGTGGGTCTATCGAAGCCTGCGATCATGCGCAGGCTGGTGGTTTTCCCCGAACCCGAAGGACCCAGCATGGAAAAAAATTCGCCATCCCGAATTTCGAGATTGGCATTATCCACGGCTTTCACTTCCCCAAAGTGGCGACTCACATTATCAAAACGAATGGCAGGTACGGTCATGCTGCATTGACTCCAATGAGTTTGTTTGGGCTGGGATTGCATCCCAGCCCAAACAAACATTTCACCTACTGGCTGATAATCCCAACGTAGGATTCAACCCACTTGCTGTACGGAACACATCCACCGCTGCCGTCGCTGCATTGAGCGGTCGGTGTGCGCCAGAACCAGATATTGTCGAAGTTCTCGAATCCGTTGGTCGCACAACCGGCATCGGTCAGCAACTCGTTGCCGGTGCATGCCGCAGGCACGGAAGGAACGGAACCAAACCAGGATGCAAGATCACCCTGCAGTTTCGGGTTTAACGACCATTCCATCCACTTGTAGGCGCAGTTCGGGTGCGGAGCATCCACATGCAACATGGTCGAGTCAGCCCAGCCGGTCGCGCCTTCCACGGGGAACGCGGACGCAATGGGTGCACTCTCGAACTGGAGCAGGTTCACCTGGAAAGGCCATGAACCGGAAGCAACGACACCTTCATTTTTGAAATCATCCATTTGAACGAACGCATCATGCCAGTATCGGTTGATGAGTGCGCGCTGACTGGTGAGCAATTCCACCACCGCATCGAACTGTGCCTGGGTCAGATCGTATGGATTATCAATGCCCAATTCGGGGTTGTGATACTTCAAATACAGGGCGCCATCCGCAATATAGATCGGGCCATCGAACGCCTGCACACGTCCTTTGTTCGACTGACCGTCAGGAAGTTCCATCTCCTCAAATGTCACATCCCATGAGGTAGGCGCTTCGGGGAACACTTCCGTGTTGTACATCAACACATTCGGTCCCCATTGATATGGCACACCATAATGCTTGCCATCCACTGTGTTCCAGGGGGCACTCTGCAGGCGTTCATCCACTGTGCTCCAGGATGGGATCAAAGCAGTGTTGATTTCCTGTACTTTTCCGCCTGCAATGAGACGATTGGATGCATCACCGGATGCCGTGACGAGATCGAAACCGCCCTCGTTCATCAACGTCACCATTTCATCGGACGTTGCAGCGGTCTTCACTGTGACCTTACAGCTTGTCTGCTCCTCGAACTCGGTTACCCAGTCATAAGCGGGATCAGTATCTCCACGCTCGATGTAGCCAGCCCAGGCAATGATCGAAACTTCACCTTCGCCTTCGCCCACCTCGGTTTTCATGCCACCCTCGGCAACTGCTGGTGCGCAAGCCGAAAGCACCATGCCTGCCAATGCAAGCACTGAAATAAAAACGAACCACTTCGACTTCATAAACTCTCTCTCCTTGGGAAATTTTTGTTGGTCGAAAATAAAATGGACAGTAAAAGAAATTTGCGTACTCTGCGAAATCCACCTCCTTCTCTTGTATGATGAATAGGTACACCAATAAAACCAATTGGATACGGTTTGTCCACCTCAATTATATGAAATTTGAGAGTACAGCGCAATTGGAAATTTCCGATAATGACAAAATCAAATGGATGAGACCCCGCTCCCTCCCAGCCGACATTTGATTCCGTTATAAATTGGCAGTTATCTCCCTTGTATATCCAATAAAGTGACTGTCAACTGCAAATCTATCCCATCGCCACCATTACCATCGAACGGAAACCGTTATACGCTGAAACCATCTCCGGTGCTGACAACACGACGCGCGTCTCTTCACGCTGCGTGAATGGGATTGTTGAGGCGCGGTCCGCCATATCGGAGGTGAAGAATTCGACAGTGACACGAATGGGCGAATTGAGAACGAATGGTTCGCTCATATCGCCCTCAGCCAGCCTGCCGACGGCCCGTTCTGCACTGAGGCAGATCATTTCCTGTGTCACCTGTGGGGCCAGGCACTCCGCCGCAAAACGCCCGGATGCCTGTTTCACAACTGCTGTTTCCATCTCACCAAGCGATTCTTTCACCTGTGCACAAGCCGTCTGGTCACCGGAGACCATGATAACCGGTACGCCAAAATGACCTGCCAGTGCTGCATTCAACCCATATTCGCCTGTCAACATGTCATTCAGCCAGACGTTCGCGACCGTCTTCGATGACCAGGTGTGGTCGAGAACTGCATGCGGTGTTCCGTTGCGCGCGTGATAACCGATGAAGAAGACTGCATCCACACTTTCATCGATTCCCTGCATCATCGAAAACGGAGAGGGTGAACCGCTGTTTAATTTGGCACGCGAGTCCAGTTCCTCGATCAAAATGTTGGATCCATTCCAGTGTCCGTCCGCAACGATGACTTCGTCCGCACCCGCCTGGCACGCCCCGCGGATCGCCGCGTTCACATCCTGTGTCATCAACTTGCGAAAGCGCCCATACTCCGCGTGCCCCGGCGTCACCTGGTCCCACGTGGTGACGCCCGTGATGCCTTCCATATCCACAGCGATCAATATTTTCATACTGTTTTTTCCTTGAGAACAGAATTTTTAACGATCCAATTTTCAACCAGCCGGCCCACGAATGGATAATGATAGTCGTCACCCTTGAGCACTCGGTATCCCGCCCACTGACCGAAAATGTGGAATAGCGGCACGATCAACATAAGTACAGAAGCTACCAAAAACGAAAGCATAAAGATAACAAGCCCAAACATATTAGCGGGGGAGCTTTGGCCGGGGTCACCTTCCAACCCAGTGATGGCCAGTACTGCAATCGCTCCCAAAAAGTACACGACTCCCGCGCCCATGTAAAGAATATTCACAGCAGCCTGAAACACAGTTGTCTGCATGGATTGAAACTTCAAAAAAACATTCTGCCTGCCCTGCAATATCCATGTGGTGACCGGCGCGATCAATCCCCATAACGCGATGATCACGCTGAAATATCCCATTGCTGCCACCCAGCGGTCTTCATGTTCCACGATCAGCGGAGCAGGCTCGTCATTTTCATTCAAGGCTTCATAGCCCAGATAGCTGGCAAGTCGATTCCCCATGATGGGATATCGAAAGTCCCTTCCCAGCGCGCATGCCAGCGCGGCAATAACCGGGAACAGCAGGTAGATGCCGAACAATCCAAAGATAACAAATAATAAAATGCTTATCCATGTCGTGATGATAGTACGGTCGTTCCCCGCCGCGCTGATGGCAAAGATGAACACAACCATGAACAGGATCACCATGACAAGATAAAACAATATCCAGACCGTATACCCCAGAGATTGATATCCCAACGCCTGCAAACACTGGAATGAGGCGTACTTCGATTTATTTCTCTGCTCCGACCAGCCGATGATCGGAAGCAAAATCCCCAACCCCAAAGCCAGCGCAGAAAGATGTGAAAGGACAGCCCAAAAGCGGTCTTCCGTTGTCGGTGTTATCTTCATTGTTCCTGCCTTGATGTTGATCTGTACGCGTTCATTTTATCAGAGGGAAATATAACGTATAATCGCGAAAGATCACCTGCTGGAGGCGTCATGTCTGACCTTGCAATTTTTTCCCTGAGTGAAGAACACAAAATGATACGCGACGCAGCGCGCGATTTTGCCCAGAGCGAGATCGTTCCTGTGGCGGCTGAATTCGATGAAAGCGGAGAATTTCCTCACGCAACCATAAAAAAAATGGGCGGTATGGGTTTTATGGGTATCGAAGTTCCTGAAGAGTATGGGGGCGCGGGGATGGATACACTTGCCTATGTTCTGGCGCTCGAGGAAATCTGCAAAGCGGACGCTTCGCACGGTGTGATCATGTCTGTGAACAATTCACTGTACTGTCACGGCATTCTGAAGTTTGGAACGGAAGAACAGAAGAAGAAATTTGTCAGGCCGATTGCCTCGGGAGAGGCGATTGGAGCCTACTCGCTGACAGAACCTCAGAGCGGCTCAGACGCAGGGACAATGAAAAGCCGCGCCACCCGCGATGGCGACACGTATATCTTGAATGGCCGCAAATCGTGGGTGACAAGTGGCCCCGTTGCCGATTATTATGTTGTGTTCATGATGACCGATCCCGAAAAAATGCAAAAAGGCATCAGCGCCTTTCTGGTGGAGGCAAATACACCTGGCTTGTCGCGTGGCAAGAAGGAGCCCAAGCTGGGAATCCGCGCTTCTGCAACGAGTGAATTGATCTTCGAGAATTGCCGCGTCCCTGCCGAGAATCTTTTGGGCCGGGAAGGTGAAGGCTTTAAGATCGCCATGACTGTGCTGGACGCGGGCCGCATTGGGATCGCAACACAGGCGCTTGGGATCGCGGAGGCGGCGTACGAAGCAGCGCGCCGGTATGCGGTGGAAAGAGAGGCATTTGGTCAACCGATCGGCGCGTTCCAGGGCACGGGATTCAAGATCGCGGATATGAAGACACGTATCGAAGCATCCCGCCTGTTGATCTACAATGCCGCACTCGCAAAGGAAAGATCCAAACAGGATGGAAGTCGCTATTCACTGGAAGCATCCATGGCGAAGCTTTTTGCATCGGAAACCGCGATGTATGTGACGCACCAGGCTGTTCAGATCCATGGCGGGATGGGTTATAGCAGAGAACTGCCTCTCGAACGATATTTCCGCGACGCAAAGATCACCGAGATTTACGAAGGGACCAGTGAGATACAACGGCTCGTCATATCAAGAAGTGAACTGGGATTGAAATAAGAATCCGATCATAAATCTACCAGTATCGTTCTTCAAAGCCGCAATATCGATGGCGGCTGTATTCTTCATTCTGGCGGTTTGAAAACCAGACTCGGAAGAATCGCTCCCAACCAGTTAGAATCATCTTCATGAAAACAGTCCTTTTCCGCCAGCACGGTGGACCCGACGTGTTGGAATACACGGATTTTCCTGCTCCTGAACCAAAAGCAGGCGAAGTACTGGTCCGTTTGCGTGCCGCCGCACTCAACCGCATGGATATCATGGTGCGCAATGGCTGGCCCGGCTTGAAATTGGAAATGCCCCACATTAACGGTGCAGACGGCGCAGGTGAGGTGGTGTTGCTTGGCGAAGGCGCGGCCGGGTTTGACATTGGCGACCATGTGGTCATTAACCCGAACCTCGGATGCGGCACGTGTGAGTTTTGCCTCGCCGGGCGGGATAATCTTTGCCGCGACTGGCATCTTCTCGGAGAGACTGTCCGTGGGACATATGCGGAGTACGTAGCGGTGCCTGCGCGGCAACTGTACAAACTGCCCGCAGACTTTGATACTCATCAAGCCGCGGCGGCTGCTCTTGTATATCAGACCGCCTGGCATTCCCTCGTGGTGCGAGGCAACATCCAAAAGGACGAAACAGTACTGATCGTGGGGGCAGGGGGCGGGGTCAATACTGCCAGTGTACAGATCGCCAAATATATTGGCGCGCGGGTAGTGATCATAGGGTCTGATGCGCAGAAATTGGAAATGGCAAAGTCGATCGGCGCCGACATCCTGATCGATCGCTCAAAAGAGACGGACTGGTCCAAGTCTGTTTTTGTTGCCACGAATAAGCGCGGTGTGGATGTTGCGGTGGATAACGTTGGCACCACGTTCATGCAAAGCCTGCGCGCCCTGCGAAAAGGCGGCCGCCTGCTGACGGTCGGCAATAGCGGCGGGCCCAGGTTTGAAATTGACAACCGCTATATGTTCGCAAAACATCTTAGCATCATCGGTTCGACCATGAGCACAATATACGATTTTAAGGAGGTCATGGATCTGATCGTTGGGGGCAAACTTAAACCGATCCTTGATAAAACCTATCCCTTGAAGGATGCCGGGCTGGCGCAGGAACGGTTATGGAAGAATAAAAATTTTGGAAAGCTAACGTTGGAAATCTCATAATGAAACGACTCCCCTGGTTTGAGATCATATTAATAATTGTTGTCACGTGTAGCAGCCTGTATGCCGCGTTTTCAGATGGACAGAATTTTTCACGCCGCTGGTTCACTCGTGATGATGCCTATTACTATTTCAAGGTTGCGCAAAATATCAGCGAAGGGCATGGTAGTACGTTTGATGGCATTAACCGTACGAATGGCTATCATCCACTGTGGATGTTGATCTGCATTCCCCTTTTTGCGCTTGCGCGTTTTGACCTGGTCCTGCCTCTACGTATTCTTTTTCTGGTCATGAGCGGTCTTTCTCTGGCGACGGCCATACTGCTCTACAGATTGATAGGGAAGGCTTTCATGCCTGCAATCGGGGCGGTTGCCGCGCTGTATTGGGTATTTAGCCCGGATATATTGAATCGGGTCTATAAACAGGGGTTGGAGACCGGAGCTGCGGCTTTCTTTATTGTCCTGTTTGTTTACAAGCTGTATGAATTTGAGCAGTCCTGGCGGAATAAGTCTGTTACAAGAAAAGATTTAATTGTTCTGGGGGTGATTGCCGCCCTGGTGATATTTAGCAGGTTGGACCTTGTTTTCCTTGCGGCGATGGCAGGCTTGTGGGTGATATTTCGCAGGAGTGCGCTGCGTTATCTATTGCCGCTTGATATCGTTTCCATAACCTTTTCTGTCCTGCTGGCTTTTGTAATCAAGGCTGGCTTTCCCGATTATTACAAGCTCGCAAATGTGGCAGTAACCATGATCGGGGTCAGCCTGCTGGTCAAGATTCCGTTAGCCTACCTGTTTGGTTTATATCAGCGGGGCAAAATTGGACATGTAACCGGTTTTCCTGGCTCATTGATATTGTTTTGTTTTAGCGGGTCTGCCTTGACCGGGATCATCATGATGGTGGTCTCCAGGGTGTTGTCCTTCGATGCTTTTCCAAGAATAGTCATCCTGTTCGATGCTGCTGCCACATTTGTCATTTTGGGGCTTGCCCGAATGATTCTGATCGGTTTGAAGACATCTGACACGGTTGTCCTGGAAGAACAATCGCCTTTCGAACAGTTGCGCAGAAATGGGTTGCAATGGATCAGTGAAGGAATCACCTATTACGGAGCAAGCTTTGGGGCGCTTGCAATGTACATGCTTTGGAGTAAATTCGCCTTTGGAACCTTCTCGCCGGTGAGTGGGCAGGTAAAGCGATGGTGGGGGACGCTGTCGGGACGTGTGTATGGCGGACCTGCAAAAAATGTACAGGCCTTCTTCGGAGTCAGTTACGAGGGCGATTCAAATGCCTGGCATCCGGTCTCAACATTTTTTGGCCAGTGGGCTGAGCAGTTATACGGTTGGAAAATCCTTGATATCTGGCGTTACCTTATCATTCTCGCCTTGTTTGCGCTGGTCTTTTATATTGTGTTGTTGCTCAATAAAAAGAAGGCAAAAACAGTTGTCGCTCAATTTGGTATTATTCCTCTTATGTGTGGTGCATGGCTCCAGATCTTTTACTATCACATGCTGGGCTATTCGGCATATAAGGAGTGGTATTGGATCGGTCAATTGATTGTGATCGTCCTTGTCTTCAGCCTGATGACTGGAATGTTGACTCATCTTATTCGCAAGTCGCAGTCTGCCCGGGCAGCTGCCGGGGCGCTAGCTGTCATTTTTGGCATGTACATGGGTTCACTGTTTTGGTCG
>JANMSY010000385.1:0-7445 GCA_031389865.1 Anaerolineales bacterium
TTGGTTTGCAGGCGCTTGAGGGATTGCTGCATCTCGTTCCAGGCGCCGTCCCTCGTTCGCTCCATCGTCTTACAGCCCAGGAAGAAACGGCCGCGCTCGCGCTGCATCCACGGGCCAATGCGCTCCTCTGCCTGCCCATAGGATGGGGCAACATCGATGTGATTGATCCCCGCGGCAATGAGCTGTTCCAACACCTTATCCGCGTCATTCTGGGATATTTCCCAAAATGCCGCCGCCCCGAAAATGGCGATTGTGCTCATATGACCTGTGCGTCCAAACCGGCGTGTTAACATGATATCTCCTCTTTCATCTTATGAAACGTCCCGCAGGGTTCGCTTGAGAGGCTCGCTGCGGGACGCTACTTAGTCGTCTTCCCTTTGCTTTCCGTACACTCTTTCCACGGCTCTTGCGATTTCATCTTCACTGTGGATCTCACAAGCCACCAGCGGGCGGCCTGCGCCACTCACTTCCTTCCCGCCCGCGCTCATCACCTTGCTGCCAATAAACGCACCGTCTGCATCATATACAACGTAGAGTTGATAAAGTTTTCCGCAAACGATACAGCCGTGCATCTCACCTTTTGTTTTCGTCTCAGTCATTATTCGCCTCCAAATCACAAATTTCTAAAGAAGTCTCTCTATTCGCCGATGATTTTCACCAATACCCGTTTTTTCCTGCGGCCATCGAATTCTCCGTAGAAAATTTGCTCCCACGGTCCAAAATCAAGTTTACCATCTGTCACAGCAACCACCACTTCACGACCCATGATTTGACGTTTCATGTGCGCGTCCGCGTTGTCTTCGCCGGTGTCATTATGACGGTATTGGTCGGTTGGTTCATGCGGGGCGAGCTTTTCCAGCCATTTGTCGTAATCGTGGTGAAGCCCGCTTTCGTCATCATTGATAAAGACGGAAGCAGTAATGTGCATGGCATTTACAAGCACCATGCCTTCCTTGATCCCGCTCTCACGCAGCGCCTCTTCCACCTGTGACGTAATGTTGACAAACCCGCGTCGGGAGGGGATGTTGAACCACAATTCTTTTCGATGGGATTTCATGTTTACCGTAGGAACGACCCTGCACTCACGAAGTTTTCCATGAGCGATTCCCGCTCCTGCACATCGTCAACATAAACTCCATTACGTCCGCGCGAGGAATGGATCATTCTCCAGCCACCCAGGCTAATACCCACATGTGTGATTTTCCGGTTGCTGTCTTTTTCAGCAAAGAATATCAAGTCACCCACCTCAAACGGTGGTTCGACGGGTTTCGCCGCGGTGTGCTGCATATCTGCGTCGCGCGGAATATCAACACCCACCCAACGATGAAGCAGGCGCGCCAGACCGGAGCAATCAATGCCATTGCCGCTGCATCCGCCCCAAAGGTAGGGAACACCGATCATCCGCTGGGAGTCTTGAGCAAGAGCTTTGCGTTTCTCTTCCATGGTTTTTGGTAAATCGGTTAATGCACGCAGATGAGTTGAACGGATCCATCCTGTTTTGTTTGCTGAGATAAGCGACCATCCATCACGATCCTGCTCCACGACGACACCTGTGCCACTGACAATACGTGTGACAATTTCGCTGGTCTCATTGGGCTCAGCGCGTACTTCAACGACAGGAGCCAGCACGAGATGAGTTGCTTGAGGTGCGGGCCCTTCGCCGAGATATGCACGATATGCCCAGCCCAGATACCCATCCCGTTGACGTGTGAATACCCAGCGATTTTCCTCCTCGAGCACTTCAAGCTCTGTTCCATAACACAACTCACTTGAAAGCGGCATGCCGAATGTGGGTCTTTCGTACAACCCTGCCAGGTTGGTTGCAATATGGACGCGCTCACGCGGCTCACGGCTGAGGATACGTATCAGAGCGGTATCCAGTTTCAGGCTTGAAAAGGCGCGGTGTAGCTCGTCCAGTTGAGATACGTCAAGGAGGCGTCCGCCAAGCGTCAGATGGTTATTTTGGATCCGATGGATCTGAACATCAAATACAGATGTGCGTTTGTCGGTGTGTTTGGTGAATTCGTCGAGGGTGGATTGTATGGAGGTCATGTTTTGATTTTACACGATTTATGTTACGAAGTGTCACATAACCTGTCAAACCAGGATGGGAAGGCTTGGTGGATTTTGAAACCAGCGGTAAGATTGATACATGCCCTATATTGCCATCAACGACGCAACTATTTACTATCAATCTTATGGGGTGGATCCTCCAACTTCGCTCAGGACAGATCAGACGCCCATTGTTCTGGTCCACGGTTCGACAATTGATAGCCACACCGATTGGGATTCCGTTGCCCCTGCGCTTGCAAGGCAGTACAAGGTTTTTACGCCCGATTGCCGCGGACATGGCAGGTCGAACAACCCGCGCATGAGCTATTCATTCAAGGAACTCGCGGATGATGTGGCCGCGTTCGTGCGTGTCATGGGTTATGAGCGTGCCCATATCATAGGTCACAGTAATGGCGGGAATGTGGCGCTGGTTACCCTGCTGGAACATCCCGAAGTTGTCCAAACCTGTATTCCACAGGCGGCGAACGCCTATGTGACCCGCTATTTGATCGAGCGCGAACCGGTCGTTTTTGATCCTAACCGTGTGGCACATGAAGCTCCAGAGTGGCGGGATGAAATGATTGCCCTGCACGAGGAAACGAATGGACAGGGATACTGGCGCGAGCTGCTCTGGCTGACGATGAAAGAGATCATCTCAGAACCGAACTACGCGCCGTTTGAGCTGATGCGCGTGGCAAGGCCAACCCTCGTCATCATGGGCGCGAATGACACGGTCAACGCGCCGGATGAACATGCGCAGTATATTGCGAAGAATATTCCAGGCGCAGAACTGTGGATCCCTGAAAATACAGGACATAACGTCCATAAGGAACGTGAACAGGAATGGGTTGAGAAGGTATTGGATTTTTTGAAGAGGAAATCATGAAACTTCGCTGGGAACCGATCACGCTTGATCTCAAAACAACATTTCGCGTTGCACATGGCGCAAGCGACCAGCGTGATAACGTGCTGGTCTATCTGGATGATGGGGTGGGGGAGGCGGCGGCTGTTCCATATTATGGCGAGACACAAAATGGAATTATCGAATACCTGAAATCCGTGCCTGATCTGGGCGATGACCCCTTCGATATGGATGCAGTGTTGGCGAAGAGACCCGCTGGTTCGCGTGCAGCACGCTCCGCAATTGATGAGGCTTTACATGATCTATGGGGGAAAAAACTGGGGCAGCCTTTGTATAAATTGTTTGGTTTGAGTCCAACTAGCCTGCCGCTGACATCCTTCACCATCGGTATGGACGAACCCGACGTGATGGCGGAACAGGCAAAGGCTTGCGGTTATCCCATCCTCAAGGTCAAATTGGGAAGTGCGAAGGATCAAGAGATCGTTGCCTCAATTCGCCAGGCGACAGATGCCAAACTACGTGTCGACGCGAATGCGGGCTGGGGTCGTGAACAGGCGCTGGAAATCATTCCGCGGCTCGCGGAATATGATCTGGAATTCATTGAGCAGCCGCTGGCCGTGGATGACGTGGAAGGTTTTTTCTGGCTAAAGGAAAAGCTGCGTGCTGCGAAAGTGGATATTCCCATTTTCGCCGATGAAACAGCCAGGACATCTCACGATGTTGCCAAACTGGCCGGTGCAATTGACGGTGTTGTGGTCAAGACCATGAAGAGCGAAGGTATTCGCGAAGCCCTGCGAATGATCCATACCGCGCGGGCGCATGATATGCAGATCATGCTGAGCTGCATGGTTGAGTCGTCGGTTGGAGTGACCGCCGCCGCGCACCTGGCCCCGCTTTGTGATTATGCTGATCTGGATGGTCCTCTCCTGATCAGGAATGACCCATACCATGGACTAAAATATGAGGGGGCGAAATTCTCCCTTCCAGGGGGCATGGGGCTGGGAGTGGTAAAAAATTAATCAAAAAGAGCCGGCATTCGCTGGCTCTTTGCTTGTCAACTCTTTGGCAGGACCCCGCCTGTCGTTATTAAAGCTGTTTAACTACTTTCTGCTTTTTCAACCACAACGGTCGCTTCGGTGAGCAGAGCAGCAATGGCCCCAATCGCGGCCAGTTGTGGAGCGAGTAACACGCCCACTACACCGAAAGTTACAGGGATTTCCATCACCGTTTTACCTTCCTTATCCTTGATGCTGATGCGGCGGATATTTCCCTCATGGATCAACTCCTTGATCCTGGTAATCAGCTTTTCGCCGTCCACGCGGAACTCTTCAGTACGCACTTTTTCAGACATGTGATCCTCCAGATCCCGGAAATGTTTTCATCTACTCTACGGTTGAAGACCCTTTTAGTTGCTTCTGCCGTTTTATGTAAACCAGGTTTCATCGAGCGCGGGCCATTCATCCGACTGATCGGCGCGGTCCTCCCAGTTCTCCTTCCCACTCCATGCTTCAATTTTGATCGCATACACGGATGTGGCGCGCAGCTCCTTATCTGTGATCTCGCGATATTCCCTGCCTGCGGCCATGGCTGGGAAGTATTTACGGATCAGACCATACAGCAGACGACGCGCTTGATCGGGATCTGTGACGATCCTCGCGCTGCCAAAAACGATCACGCTGCGATATTGGAGGGAGAACTCAAGCGCCACATTCGACGGCAGCAGCTTTCCCAATTCGCTTGCTTCCAGGCTGACCTTTGGATTGCTCTCGATCGTTGAGCGCATTCTTCCCGCAACGTTGGAATGAAAAACGATCTGATGATTTTGTTCATCAAACCAGAAGGTGGTTGGGTTCAGAAAAGGCTGGTTATCCACCGCAGTGGCGATATGCCCGACTCTCGCCTCGGTCAAGAAGGCGCGGATCCACTCCTCGTCACAGGCAAGGTGCGGCCTGCGTTGAAAAGCTGTTGGAGCCTGATGGTTGTAGTCACGCGGCATGTTATCTCAATGATCGTTTATAGATCTGGAGTTGAAGGAGAAAAATCAATATACCGGCGATGATCGAGATCATCCAATGTATGACCTGTATGTCGTCTTTAACGACAGCGTGCTGCACAAAAAAGATCGCTGTGCCAAACATCAACCCGGCGATCAGTGCCACTTCCACGGCTTGATAGTAGGAGACACTGTTGATTTTATACCTGGAGGGAAGTGTGTCCGTCTTCCAACGAAAGGCCCGGCTGAGTTCGCTGTTCTGGCTGATCATGAAATCCTTGATCTGATTCATCGCCAGCATGGACTCATGCCATGCAGCACGCAAACGTGCCAACTGCATAATGGTGGATAAGCCAAGCAAGGTCAGCAGGGTAAATAATCCGCCGAATATGATGCTGATTTCTGGTGAGCGGGAGTTGGAATTAAAGAGCTGTGTGCCGAACAATGCGGCAAGCAGAGACCCAACCGCGATCAAATAAAAAGAAGACACGCGTGCACGGTCTTCGTTTGCCTGGTTGGCTGTCTGGGCAATGTACTGATATTCTGCTGCAAGCAGATCATCCAGTTCGATGGGAAGGGGCGTGTTTTCTGGCATGCTGAAATTATACTCGTGTGGAAACATTGTTTCAATCGGCTGGTGTTTGCCCCCGCGTTAAGCGTCTCCGGGCTGGTGTTCGGAGCGCCAGGTAACAAAGGCCAAGAATGATCCCAAGAGCCAGGCAGCCGATCCAAAGTATGCGGCTTCCCAGTTGTTCATATACCCAGCCTCCAGCAAGCGGTCCAATGAAATAGGACAATCCCCATGCAGCCCCAAAAACTCCCTGATAGAGGCCGCGCAGTTCGACGGGTGATAAGTCTGCGATGATGGTCGGCGCAACACAGAAGGGTGCCTGTCCAGATCAACCAATAAGCCAGAGGCAGGCCTTCAATAAGGGAGGCAATTCTCGTTGTAGCGGGCATGGTTTCCTTGGGTGCGGAGAAGTATAACTTCTGTTCCATCAATAAAAAGAGCCTCGTCAGAGACTCTTTTCTGATTGCCTACATTCCGCTTGTGGTAGTGCGCAAGGCTACACGTCAAATGCCCATTCGCCCTGGCGCATGACGGGGTCGCGTGTACCCGCTTCTGTAATGCCATCGATGTCCATCCTGTCCGAGCCGATCATGAAGTCATTATGGGTAAGGCTGAAATTGCCGCCGTTGGCCTGAAACTCCTGCTCGCTCATTTCGTTGCCGCCGTTCATCGTGAATCGGTACGCTCTCCCGATCGCAATGTGTGAGGCGGCATTTTCGTCAAACAAGGTGTTATAAAACAGGTGTCCCCTTTGGCTGATCGGTGAACTGTTGGGGACCAACGCCACTTCGCCGATGCTTCTTGAACCTTCATCGGTTTCGATCAACTTGCGCAAAGGATCCTCGCCTTTTTTTGCGGTGATGTTGGTAATCCTGCCGTTCTCGAAGGTGAGCGTAAAGTCTTCCACGATGCTGCCCATGATTACAAAGGGACGTGATGCGCTGACTGTGCCGTTTACCTGGTCCTTGTGCGGCATGGTGAACACTTCCTCTGTGGGCATGTTTGCAGTGAATTCGATCCCATTTTCAGCTTTCATTTGTGCAGCCACCCAGAGATGCTTCCCGGGAAGGCCCACAGTCAGGTCAGTGCCGGGAGCTTTGTAATGGAGTGCGGCGTAGCGTTTTACGTTCAGCCATTCACTGCGCTTCTTTAGATCGACGATGTGCGTCTTCCATGCGGCGACAGGGTCTGGCTGATCGACGCGACAAGTCTGAAAGATTGCCTCCCAAAGCTGTTCGACTGCCTGTTCCTTTGTCACATCCGGGAATATCTTCGATGCCCATTCGCGGGTAGGGCTGGATACAACGCTCCAATTGATCGCATCGCGCATGATCATATCCGATACCTTTTCGAACTTCCTCATAAGTGCAGTCCGATACGTGGCAACTCTTGCAGGGTCTACATCCGAAAACAGATCCGGGTCTCGTGATGCGATCCCGAGATAGGCATCGCTGTTTTCAAGATATTCAAGGGCAGCATTCGGCAGCCAGTTCGGTATCTCATGGAGTGCGTCCTGCGACGCATTATTGAGATGAATATGTGTGATTTCCTGATCCTCCCATATCACATCCACATATCGGGCGCCTGCCTCATACGCTCTTGCTGTGACAAGTCTGACCAGTGGATAATCGAAAATACCAGCCTCGATGAGTAGCCTCTGTCCGGCACGCAGGTTCAAACCTACACGGACAACTACGTCAGCGTACTTGTGAAGTGCCTGCGAAAATTCCTGTTCGTTCATCTGTACCTCCTGAAAGTAGGCGGAAAATGACATACTCAGTATAGCAACTTGCAAAGCAAAATTCAACCATTGATGTCCAAATAAAAAATCTCACCAGGTGTCTGGTGAGATGTAGATAAAGCACTTTCAAATTACACGTCAAATGCCCATTCGCCCTGGCGCATGACGGGCTCACGTGTACCCGCTTCGGTAATGCCATCGATGTCCATCCTGTCCGAGCCGATCA
>JANMSY010000402.1:0-3493 GCA_031389865.1 Anaerolineales bacterium
GTGCCAGCCCCATTCGGCTCGTAATGCGCTGCCATTGGCGGCTTTGTACGGGTTGAGGTCAATTCCTGTGGGGATCACCGTAAAACGGTCAACAAGCCCATACTCATCGACGAGGATCGAACGCATGCTTTCAGATGGGATCACAATATGCTGGCACTTGCGCATGAATTCCCGCAGCCAGTTCATGACTGTATTCTTTAAAAATTCCTGCACCTGTTCCTGTGGGATGGGAATGTAATGAGTATATTCCTGATACTGGGTGTGAAAAGTGAAGACCAATGGCAGGTTATAGTCGCGCGCTTTCGCGGCGGCGGTCTGTCCAAGCAGAACAGGATGATGCGTATGTATGACATCCAGTTTTAACTTGGGGATCAATTGGTCCATAAATGAAGAAACAGGTAATGCTGTAGGAATATCCGCCGGCAATGGCAAGTGCAGGCTGGGATAACGAAAGATGAATGGTTCGGTATCTTCGTAGTCATCCTCCTGCGCAAACACGAACACGTTGTGGCCCATGGCGCTTAGCGCATCGCGAAACGATTGCACAGAACGTACAACCCCGTTCACCACTGGCAGATAAAAGTTCGTGAAATATGCGATGTGCATGATATTTCCATCCTATGGTGCGGTGTGGATATGTTTCAAAGCGTGTGTGTTCGCTTCTTCAAAACAGCGGCACGCATAAATGAACATGCCTGCATTCCATGTAAGCGGCGACTCGGACTTGTACCAGATATTGGTCAAAGGGTTGCCGTTCGGCCCGTATACTTCATGGATCTGTTTATCTCTCACAATGACTGCCGAGAGACGCGCCAGTAATTCCTGCGCCTTTGGCAGGTTACCGCTGTGAGCCATGGCGATCACGTGCCATGACCCAAGCCAAAGCCACGCTGCCTCGGTATGATAATTTGCCATGCCCGCCAGCACGTTCTCGATCGCGATCAATTCCCTTGGGTACGGAGTGGACGCAACACGAGTGGGCACAGGGGTAGCCATGCCTGCCAGTTCCATAGTACGAAAAATGCTTTCCGTTTGCTGCGGTGTGGCAAGTCCCCAGGCAATGGCGAGCAGGTTGCCGTCACTACTTAATTGAGAAAGACTATCACTGGTGACGAAGTAACCCAGTTCATCCCGCCAGAACCGCTGTTGAATGGCATAACCAACAAGCTGCGCCTTCTCCTTGTAAAAATCTGCATGAGCTGTCATGTGTATGCCCGCAGCGGCATCGGCTATTTCTGAGAGTGCCTTCCAGTAAAGAATGTTGGTGTAATGGACATGGCCTCGCCGGGCAACAGAATCGGCCCAATCGGCAAAGGACTGTTGATGAAGCAAATCATCCGTCGAATGGAGCTTGTGAGTTTCCAGCCAGCGCATGGCAGTGATAAGTGATCCCCAGTAGGTTTTGAGGAACTCGGTATTTTTTGTCTTCTGGGCGTAGGTGAGCGCGCTGATCACCAGTATGGCCTGCCCGTCCAGGGAGGGCGCTCCGTGTGCGCTGATATATTTTGGCCGGAGCACACCTTCTGTGGATTGCTCACGCCCCAAAAACGAATGGAAATAGCGCGTTACGAAATCCAGCGAATGCAATTTGACTGGCAGCTGTCCGTCTGGAGTCTGATGCCAGAAGAAGGCTTCCAGCGTCTGCCTGACCGTGTCATATTGCTCGAGTGCAAGCAGGCCATACGATGCAAAACCGAAATCGCGTGCCCAGCTTTCACGAAAATTGCGGTACCCTGCATGAAGAATATCCTTATACTGTCCGCTCTTCAGGCGGCGGGTATGAACCCCTGCAAGCAAATTCTCAGAAGCAATAAATAATGCCAGTGCCTCCTGTGTTTCAAAGTCTTCGGGTTTCGAAAGGTTTGTCCACGGCATGAGACGGGGCTGCCTCAGAATGCCGCTTAAATACTGGTAGGTCAGCAGGGAACCGATCCCCGCTAATGCCCCAAACAGGGCCCCGCTCCAAAACCCGGGCCCTTGTGCATGGGTGTGGGTCAGATTTTTCATTCAACGATCACCTCCTTGTTATGGCTGTAAATATCTCTCAGTAGCGTTACACTTTTCAAAACTTCGTGACTATCTGGCATCCTATAAAATAATACTCAAACTCACACCCATTTACAAGTAGTATTGGGTGTGAGTTGCCTGGAATGTGATAACCGGGATGAAATCTAGGATGATCCAAAATCCGAACGGAGTTGAAGCCAGCGGACAACATCCTTCCTGCGCAGCAGCCCCACGATCCGGTGATTGAGGATGACAGGGATTTGGCGCAGATCGAGCCTCTGTAAACGATCGAAGGCCTCTGCCACATCCTGATCGGGGGTCACATAGACGAGGTCTGAGACGGGTGTCATAATATCGCCCACAGGTGTGGACTGCCATTCGTGCTGCGTTGATTTGGCCACATCATTTCTGGCAACCATGCCGACCACATTCTCTCCCTCCGTGACAAGCATGGCGTGTTCCTCTGTATGCGCAAATTGCCTGTTCATCAATTCGTCCCTACCGATACTTCAGAGGAAACCACAGGGATTTGGGTCTGCATCACACTTCGGACAGGTAGATGATCCGTCAAAACATCCTGTATCACCGCCTGGCGATACCCACTGGTCGCGGCATTATTCAAAAACCATCCGATGAAAACCAGCCAGACACCGTTGAAGAGACCACTCCCAAAGAATGGGACCTCCACCCCAAACATCATGATTGCTCCTGCCATGATCATTGACCATGCAATCCCCTGCCCCAGCCAGGAGGCCCAACGTGTCGCATTGCGCACATCATTTGAAACTGTCCAAATCAGCGAGCGGACGATCCTGCCTCCA
Organism: Anaerolineales bacterium; assembly: GCA_031389865.1. GTDB lineage: Bacteria > Chloroflexota > Anaerolineae > Anaerolineales > Villigracilaceae > Defluviilinea. The sequence goes on from JANMSY010000402.1 coordinate 2,829, forward strand.
TCCAGTGGAAAAGCGGGTATCAGGTTGAACAATCCCACCATGATATTGACGGAACCCAGCCAGGCCAGAATGGTATTCAACGGCTGGAGCCTGGAAAGGAGCGCAGATGAGTTAACCAATGCATTATCCACTCCCAGGCTGCCAGCCCCGATCACCAGACCCACCGCTCCCAGGAACAGGCTGGTCAATGGACCGACAATCGTAATCACCATTTCCTCCGCGGGCGAGGAAGGTTCTTTTTCCAGGTTCGATACGCCGCCAAACATAAACAACATGATGCTGTGAACAGGCACTCCTCGCGCCAATGCAGCGAGTGAATGCGCAAGTTCATGCGCCAGAATTGAAACAAAGAAGAGAAATGCTGCCAGTATCGCCATCCCCCAACGAGCCCCATATGACCATTCAGGATGGAGCTGTCCAAACGTTGCACTTAAACTCCAACTTACAAGGGCAAGGATCGCAATCCAGCTCCAGTCCACATGGATGCTGATCCCGAATAATCTTCCAACACGAAACCCATTCATACTATCCTCCAATCACATACTTATAAATTCAGTAAATCACGAATTTGATTCTAACCTCAGCATAACCCGTCATTGCGAGGGTTCTTTGCGAAGCAATCTCATATTTTCGAGCAATTTTCCGTCTGAGGAGTAAGATTGCTT
>JANMSY010000416.1:0-3407 GCA_031389865.1 Anaerolineales bacterium
CGCTCGCGTTCACTGGCGTTCTGGATCATCTCCTCCTGTTTATGGATCAACTGCTCCTTTGTATCCAGATAACTTTCGCCGATCACTCCCATGATGATTTCAACAAACGTATCAATGCCATTCATGGCGGCCAGCAGACGATCTGGCGTTTCCTGGTATGCGTCAAGCAAATGCGGTGTCATGTACTTCCGGAAGGCACTGACGATCTCAAACCAGGCATGGAAACTCAGGCCCGCCTGTGCGTAGTGGATTCCCTGCCTGCGCAGGCTCTCCAGATAGGGTTGCCATTCATTGTGAAATACAGCGCGTCGCTGTATTTCGATGGTTACGTCCTGCTGTTGAGCATTTTGTTGTAATGCAGGATTTTGCAGGATGAATTTGAACTCCGCGTGATTACCCGCCATTTGCAGAAGTTGCAACCTGATCTCCTCGCGGTGCAACTCGTAAATTCTCCAGTAATCCTGCAAGCCGTTTAATTCTTCAACCGTCAGTCTGGGGAGGAAAGCTCTTGACATGGGATCGGGAGTATTCATAAACCTAATTGCTTCCTAAAAAGATATCCAGTTTTATCAAATATACGCTGTTTGTTTCGAAAAATCAACGGTGCACCGTGAGAGTTGTCTCAGGCCCTCTGGATCGATAATAACTACAACCTTCCCACTGCGTTTTAAGTACTATAGGATCTGATTCTGCACCTGGAGGAGCTTAACTTTATGAACCTCTATATTGGCTGTCCCGTCTGGTCATTCAAGGGTTGGGTGGGAAATTTTTACCCTGAGGACACGAAGCCGAAGGATTTTCTGCATGAATACGCGCGGCGGCTCACGACCATTGAAGGCAACACCACGTTCTATGCCATGCCTGCCCAGACTACGTTGGAGAATTGGGTGGCGGAGATGCCTGCGACGTTTCGCTTCTGTCCCAAAGTTCCCAAAGCCATCAGCCACGAAGGGACACTGCTGGATAACATCCCGCGCGCGGAGCAATTCATCGAAGTAATGCGTGGACTCGGATCCCGCCTCGGGCCGATGTTCCTGCAGCTGCCGCCTCGTTTCCCCCCTGAGCTGATCAGCGAACTGGAGATCTTTCTCTCCGTTTGGCCGCGCGACGTGCGCCTGGCTGTGGAGGTGCGTCACCTGGACTGGTTCGACTCACCTCATACGGACGAGCTCAATCAGCTGCTTGAGGAGTACAACATGGCGCGCGTCACGATCGACACGCGTCCCATACGGGACCTGGCCGGGGACGAGATTTTAGAGGGCACCACCTATGGGAGTTTGGTCGGCGCGCGGGAACGGAAACCAGATGTCCCCGTGGTACCGACGCGTACAGCGGACTTTGTCTTCATCCGCTATATCGGGCATCCCGATCTTAAGTTCAACGATCCGTTTCTTGATGAGTGGGAAAATTATCTGGCCTCACAATTAAGTGAAGGCGCGGATGCGTATGTGTTCTGTCACTCGCCTGAAAACCTGACCGCGCCGCTGATCGCCCGGGAACTGCATCATCGCATATCGCAGCATGTTTCGCTTGCGCCCCTGCCCTGGGACACGATCAAACCCGATACCCCCGAACAACCGACATTGTTTTAGTAGATCAAATGTCGTTGCGAGCGCAGCGAAGCAATGACATGTTAGTAGTGTTTCTCTATCCCGCCGAATCCAAACTGCCTGTTCTTTTCCGTCATCCTGATGAAATAAGCCAGCCGCTTCTTGAATTCGGCAGGTCGTTTTCTCGCACCCTCGATAAAGCCGATGCGAATCCGTTTGTAGGCATCTGAAAACTTCTCGAAGTGTTTCCAGGCTTCCTTGTTCGATTTTATTTCTGCCAGGATATCTTGCGGGATGACCAATTTCTCCTCCGAAAGATCCTGCAGCGTTTCACGGACTTCTTTGATTACCTTTTTCTTTTTGAGCAGGGACCTTAACCGTTCCTTGTTGGCTGGGGAATATTTACTGCCTGTCTTGCGTGGGGAAAACCGCTGGGCGAATTTTGTCTCATCGATCGTTCGGACGGTGCTGTCGATCCAGCCGAAGCAAAGCGCCTCTTCCACGGCGTCGTTGTACTCGATGCGCGGTTTACCCGTCCCTTTTTTGTAGTAGACCAGCCAGATCTCTTTTTCGGTCTTGTAATGCTGGCGCAGCCACGCTCTCCATTTCTTACGATCGGTCATGTATAAGGTTTTCATATTTTCATGAAGGTATGGCATTGCAAGCCGCTTCGCGCTGAGCGGAGCGAGTGCCAACGAGCGCAGTCGAAGCGTGAATGGGGGAGATTGCTTTGCTGTGCAGGGCAAAGTACGCCCACCTTCGGTTCGCAATGACATGTCTCCATTATATAGATTTCCGCTTAACGCTCAATATTGCCATCTTCGTCGAATGATTAAATGGGCTGGGATCGGTGATCGGCGCGCCGATTTTATTATAGCCAGCGAAATCTTCAGGCACCAGGATCAACTCTTCTATTTTGAGATATCCGTCCCTGCAAAGCGCCTCGAGCGTTTGCATATACTGCTCTCCGCTCACGTACAGAGCGTTGTTGATGGCCACGAGAGTACCGCCATCATTGATCAGCGGGCGGACCTTGTTGATGAGGCGCGCACTTTCCTTCTCCTGGTCCACTGTGCCCCGGGACGTGGTGGAAAAGAATGGGGGATCGATCAGCACGCAGTCGAAGGTTTGTTTTCTGTTTTTGAACTGGCTGATCGCTGGAAAAAAATCGGCGACGATAAAATCGTTCCTGCGGACCGGGAAGCCGTTGAGCGTATAGGATTCCTTTGCCAGGTCCAGGGATTGGCGGTTCAGATCCAGTTGCGCGACCCGGCTTGCTCCACCTGCCAGGACTGCAACCCCAAAACTGCCCGTGTAGGCGAATGTGTTCAAAACAGATTTGCCCTTTGTATTTTCGATCAGCCATTGACGCAGGTTGCGCGTATCGAGATAAAATCTGGCGTCGCGGTTCATTGTCGGGGCAATCGCGTACCAGACCCCATGCTCCCGGATCTTGCGGTCGGGTGTTTCCCCAAAGAGAAGTTGACCGCGTTTTTCCTCCTGCGATTTGCCATTGCGCGTCTTGACAACTCCAGCGTGTAGCCACGGTAGTTGGCTGAGCAGGTATTTTTGCGCTTCTTGAACCAACGCTGTGCCGTGTGTAACATCATCTGCATAGTTGTGAAACAGCAGCGTGGACGCATACAGGTCAATGACGAGATCAGGGTTGCCTTCGCTGAACCCGTTGAACAGCCGAAATGCGGACTGATGCTCCGCATCGAAAAGCGACTTGCGCGCCTCGATAGCTTTTTCTAGCAGGGAAATGAAAGTGGGATAATCCACAGCAATGGATACTTCCACTTTCATTTCCCTGCTAGAAAAAGCTATCGAGGCGCGCAAGTCGCTTTTCGATGCGGA
>JANMSY010000438.1:0-2111 GCA_031389865.1 Anaerolineales bacterium
GGGCAGCTCTCGCCGCCCTTTTTCATTTACCATACATTCCTTCATTTTGCTAAGCGCCATTCCAATGCTGTGAAGCGATGGGCAACCTTGTTATTGCGGACCGCCATGCTGATGGCGCGTGGACTACCTGCCAGCACACACAATTTGCGCGCACGAGTGATAGCCGTGTAAAGCAGATTGCGCTGAAGCATGGTGTAGTGCTGGGTCACGATCGGCATCACAATCACAGGAAATTCTGATCCCTGGGCTTTATGAATCGAAACGACATAGGCAAGTGTCAACTGGTCTGCATCGCTCCAATCATAGGTCGCCAATCGCCCGTCGAAATCCAGGACAAGTGTTTGTTCGACAACATCGATCGAATTGACAAAACCAATATCGCCATTGTAGACATCCTTGTCATAGTTGTTCTGGGTTTGCATCACCTTGTCACCCAAGCGAAAGATCGTCCCGTAAAGTTTGCGTTCGAGTTTGTTATTGGTTGGAGGATTGAGCTTCTCCTGCAGACGTTCATTTAGCGCAATGACACCAGCGGGGCCGCGATAGATGGGGGCCAGCACCTGAATATCACGGACTGCATCAAAACCAAATTTCTGAGGCACTCTCTCCGAGACGATATCCACGATCCAATCTGCTGCGGCTGTGGCATCTTCAGCGGGAAAAAGGAAGAAGTCACCATCCCCTTTGGAAAATATTGGGAATTTACCTTGATTGATCAAATGAGCATTGGTGATGATCTTCGAATCAGCCGCCTGTCGAAAGATGGTGCTCAAGCGAGTGATCGGCGCCACCTCACTGCTGATCATGTTGCGCAGTACATCACCAGCTCCCACTGATGGAAGTTGATCTATATCCCCAACAAACAATACATGCGTGCCTGGACGCACGGCCTTAAGCAGATGATTCATCAGCAGCAGATCCAGCATCGAGGCTTCGTCCACCACCAGAAAATCCAGATCAAGAGGATTATCTTCGTTATGTTTGAATCCCTCAATTGGAGAATATTCCAATAAACGGTGGATGGTGCTGGCTGGATGCCCTGTTGCTTCGGAGAGACGCTTTGCTGCCCGCCCAGTCGGAGAAGCCAGTGCGAAACGTTTGTGTTGATCTGCGATTGTTGTAATCAAGGCCTTCAGGCAGGTGGTCTTCCCCGTGCCTGGACCTCCAGTAAGGATGCTGAGCGGATGCGTCAGCGCCATATTCACCGCGGCTTGTTGTTCAGCAGACAGATTATCAACAGGGAAGAGACTATGGTTCATCGTCTTTTCCTGTGACGTTGCACCGGCCAATATTTGTAATCGTTCGGCAACACCTTTCTCGCCAAAGTAGAGGGGTGTCAAATAAATAACGGGTGTGCCGTACATCGCCTGAGATTCAGAGACTGCTTGTGTTCCCTTCCCATCGTTCTTGCTGTTCAAGGGAATCATCTCAGGGCGAATACGCTCGTCCTGTGCCAGGCGTTCAAGGGCAGGAACTATCAGTTCTTGTGGAACTGCAAGCAACTCAATGGCTCGCTGCGCCAGCAATTCTTTGGGAGCGTAGACATGGCCATCATTGATCATTTCATTCAATGCAAACACAATCCCTGCCTCGATGCGTGAAGGATGTTCAGGAGGCAGGCCAAGCGCTTGAGCGATACGGTCCGCGGTTTTGAATCCTACGCCGTAGATATCTCGTTCGAGTTGATATGGATTTTTCTGAACTGTTTCCAGTGAAGCGTCCCCATACGTTTTATATATCTTGACAGCCAAATTGGTGCTGACCCCGTGACCATGTAAAAAGACCATGATCTCCTTGACCTGTTTTTGCTCCTTCCAGGCAGTGGTGATCTTTTGCTTACGATCTTCGCCGATGCCAGGTACTTCGAGCAGGCGTTGCGGAGTGGACTCGATCACATTGAAGGTTTCTTCCTTGAAGATTTCAACGATGCGTTCGGCAAATCGCGGACCGATGCCTTTGATCATGCCCGAGCCAAGATAGCCCTGGATCCCGGCCACCGTGGCAGGCAGGGTTTGTTCACAAACTTCAGCCTTGAATTGTGGTCCGTGTTTTGGATGGTTATCCCATTGTCCTTGCAGACGCAAATGTTCCCCTGGTGAAAGTTCTGGCAA
>JANMSY010000057.1:0-9909 GCA_031389865.1 Anaerolineales bacterium
GACGCTTGAATCCGGTAGCATCGTCGTGGCTGGAAAAGCACACGGCAAACTGCGAGCCCTGTCCGATTTCAAAGGCAACCCTATTAAGAAGGCGGGTCCATCCACGCCGGTGGCTGTGATGGGATTAAGTGATGTTCCCTCAGCAGGCGACATCTTTCAAGTTGTTGATTCTGAAAGGGAAGCCCGCAGTATCGTTGCAGAGCGCACAGAAGCGGGAAAGACCCCGGCACAAACGAGGACGAAAGTTTCATTGGAAGACCTTTTTGCCAATGTTCAGGCAGGGGAAGCCCAGGAACTTAATCTCGTCGTAAAAGCAGATGTACAGGGTTCGCTGGAGCCGATCGTCACCGAGTTGAAAAAACTGGGTGAAGGTGAAATCGGCGTCAAGGTACTATATTCTGAAACCGGCAATATCGGTGAGAATGATGTCATGCTTGCATCTGCATCCAATGCCATCATCATCGGCTTCAACGTGCAGGCCGATGTCTCTGCCCGGCGTCTGGCTGAAAAGGAAGGCGTGGATATTCGCCTGTACGAGATCATTTACCGCATGACCGAGGATATTGAAAAAGCCCTCAAGGGCATGCTTGAACCCACGATGAAGGACAAGATTATTGGACGTGCACAGGTGTTGCAGGTCTTTACCGCTTCGAAGTTTGGCAAGGTGGCCGGCTGCAAAGTCACCGAGGGTGAACTGCGGCGCAACGCCAAGGCACGTTTATATCGCGGCACAGACATCGTCTATGAAGGTGATATGGGTTCCCTGCGTCACGAGAAGGATGACGTGAAAGAGGTCAGGCAGGGCTTTGAGTGCGGCGTTGGCTTTAAGAACTTTAACGACATTCAAGCTGGTGATCAATTAGTCTGTTATGTGATCGAAAAGTCTGAGTAAGATCATCCATATTAAATAGGTCGAAAATGCCTTCAGGTACCCGTTTACAACGTATCGCGGATCGGATCCGCCAGGAACTCTCAGAAATGCTAATCCGTGAGATCAGTGACCCGCGTCTGAAACAGATCTACATCACAGACGTAAAAGTGGATAGGGAACTGGCTTTTGCAGATGTCTTTGTCTCGGCGGTGGAGGGCGTTTCACGCGCTGCTGAGGTTCTGGCGGGGCTGGAGTCTGCCTCCGGTTTTATCAGGCGTACTCTTGCCTCACGCGTTGAACTGCGCGCTTTTCCACGTCTGCGTTTCCACTGGGATATGACCCCCGAAAATGCGGACCATATAGAAAAAGTGCTTGCAGAAATACGAAAAAAGAAATAAACTACTGTATCTTTTCGGAAACAGACACGTATACAAGAGGAAATTCATTTAATGACTGACGATATAACAGGGGCTATTAGACAGCGTTTGGACAAATCAAAAACCATTATCATTGCATCCCATGTCCGCCCGGATGGCGATGCAATAGGTTCGCTACTGGGCCTGGGGCTCGCATTGATCAACAATGGCAAGTCTGTTCAGATGGTCCTTGCCGACGGTGTGCCATCCTCTTTCAAGCACCTTGAGGGCAGTGAACTCATCCTCAAGGAACCCAGGGCAGACAGTGATACGTTCATAACAGTCGACTGCGCCGATCTCAAACGAGTGGGAAAGATTTTTGAGAGTCTCGGCCAACCTGATATCAATATTGATCACCATAAGACCAATGAGAAATTCGGAAAATTAAACTTAATCGAATTTGACGAGGTTGCCACCGCCGCAATTCTTGCCAACCATCTGCCTGCATGGGGGTTCGAAATTACGAAACCGATCGCCGCCGCATTGTTGACAGGCATCATCACCGATACACTTGGTTTCCGCACCTCGAATACGAACCCGTCTGCTTTACGGTTGTGTGCCATGCTTATGGAAACTGGCGTCAACATGCCTGACCTGTATATGCGTTCGCTTGTTCATAAATCGTTCCCGGCCGCGCGATATTGGGGAGCGGGGCTTTCCAGGTTGGAACAAAAAAATGGAATGGTGTGGGGAACACTCACCCTGGCTGACCGAAAAAGTTCCGGCTATGGCGGGAACGATGATGCAGATTTGATTAATTTGATCTCATCCATTAATGGGAACAAAGTAGGTATGGTCTTCGTTGAACAAAGTGATAACCATGTAAAGATATCGTGGCGGGCACTTGAAGATGGAATTGATGTTTCCCCGATTGCAAAACAATTTGGAGGTGGAGGACATGCAGCGGCTGCGGGAGCAGATATCCCCGGTCCGTTGAACGAAGTCCAGCCCGTCGTACTACAGGCCACGAGGGAAAAACTTGGTCTTTAACCAAAAATTCAGATAAATGTGTCATAATTAGCATGGTGAATCCCAAGGAGGATTGAAGTGAATAGTCAAGATGTAAAGAACGCTATCTCTGGGGTGTTGGTGGTCGATAAACCGGTAGGGATGACGTCACATGATGTTGTGCAGGCCATTCGTAATGGTACAAACCTGCGCCGCGCGGGACATACGGGTACATTAGACCCGCGTGCTTCAGGCGTACTTGTAATATTGGTAGGGCCTGCGGTTCGATTGAGCGAATATGTTTCAGCTTCTGATAAAAGATATCAGGCGATCATTCGCCTGGGTGGCAGAACAGATACATTTGATGCAGAAGGCAAGGTCACGCCGACCAGCCAGCCGATCAATGTAACCGAGTCGCAGTTCGAAGAAGTATTAAAGACCTTCGTGGGCGAGATTGAGCAGACCCCTCCGCCCTACTCAGCGGTGAAGGTACAGGGACGCAAAGCCTACGAAATGGCACGCAAGGGCGAGGAAGTGGAACTAGAACCGCGTAAGATCACTGTCCATCACCTGGAAGTGCTAGAATGGGCGCCGCCGGAAGTCGTGATAGATGTACACTGTTCTTCAGGTACATATGTCCGCTCGCTGGCAAATGATCTCGGTGAAAAGCTGGGATGCGGAGCCTATCTGGTCGGTCTGCGCCGCACCAAAAGCGGACGTTTCTCGCTGCGTGACGCGGTCCCCCTGCGCAAGCTGCAGGAGGCATTCCACGCGGGCAACTGGTATCAGTATCTGATCCCCGCTGCAGAGGCCCTGGGTGATTGGCCTGCTTTGGAACTCAGCCCCGATGATGTGGAAGGCGTACGCCATGGGCATCGAGTCAAGGCTGCTGAAGATACACCCATAGGAAACCGCTCACGTGGTGTGAGTACACAGGGTGAACTGGTTGCTCTGATGGAAGCCGTGGAAGGCGAGGACGGCAAGCCCGCCTGGCAGCCGAAAAAAGTATTTTTCACATCTGATTAACGCTTCGACTGCGGACTCCCTTCCGCTTACTGCGACATATGCAACATTACCGTTCGCTCGAAGAGGCTAATCTACAAAGTTCCTGGCTGACCATTGGCGTCTTCGATGGCGTCCATCGCGGTCACCAGCAGATCATCCAGAAAATGACAGCAGGCGCGCATGAAAATGGCGTGCCTGCTGTCGTTTTAACGTTTGAGCCGCATCCAGCCTCCGTCCTGACAGAGCACAAGATCAGGTGCCTGACGTTGCCCGATGAACGCGCCAGCCTCCTTGGTCAACTGGATGTTGACGTGGTGATCACCGAACGCTTCACGCGGGATCTTTCGGCGGTTACCGCCTACGATTTTATGTCCCGGCTGAGGCGTAGGATCGGTCTACAGAATCTGTTGATTGGGTATGACTTTGCCCTGGGCAGGGGACGCGAAGGCAATGCAGCGCGTTTGACGGAGATAGGCAGGGAATTGGGATATACGGTTGAAGTGGTGTCCGCTTTGAGCGATGAAAGCGGTGTGATCTCCTCCACGGAGATCCGTAAGTTGATCGCGACAGGAAATGTCACTGAAGCCGCGCGCCTGCTCGGACATCACTATAGCCTGCATGGGCCCGTGGTGCACGGTGACGCACGCGGCAGAACGATCAACATGCCTACTGCGAACATCGGTTATTCTCACGATAAGATGATTCCTGCAAACGGGATCTATGCGTGCTGGGCGTATTTGAACGGGGAAAGACATTGCGCTGCGATCAATATTGGCATCAATCCAACGTTCACACCCGATAAACAGATCCCCAATGTGGAAGCGCATATTCTTGACTTCAAACGTGAGATCTATGGCGAGGATGTGCGTCTTGAGTTTATTGCACGCCTGCGCGATGAGTTGAGGTTTGACTCAGTGGATACATTGCTGGAACAGATATGGAAGGATATCGAGGATACCAGAAGAATTCTGCAGAGTGTCTCATAACCGCTGCACTTAAAATTTAGATTCCAGCCTGCAAAATCATTCTCGTTGATAAAGCAGGCGGCAAATAGCGGCTGAAAAGCCGCTATTGTTTTATAATCTTCCAGACTTTTTCACAGAGTACCCTTCAATGGGTAGAGGAGACTCCCATGCCTGAACGTGACATTTACCTTCTTTCGCCGCGTGCCCTCAGTCCTGAAACCATCGCAGTTGCCTTCGCCAAGACATCCCGCGCGCCTGAATCGTTCCGTGATATTGCTGCGGAACTCAGCGACGAGAAATCTGCGCAGTTCCATGAGAAGTGGGTGGTGGGATATGGTCATGCGTCGGTGGCGGAACATGCTGTTCTGCACATCGCATTCGAGAATGTGTCGCGGCTTGCGATCGAGAGCATCGAAGGCAACCGTCTCGCTTCATACACAGAGAAATCCACGCGCTATCAGAAATGGGAATCGGATAATTTTTTCATTCCCTCCGAGCTGGATGGACATCTGCTTCGCGATGAATACGTGGACACTGTTCGCCTGCTATTCAAAGCGTATGCTGATTCGCTTGCCCCCGTGCGGAGTCTTGTCCTTGAACGTTTCCCGCATCGCGAAAACGAGAAGGATGAAGCATGGGATCGCCGCATCCGCTCGAAATATGTGGACGTGTGTCGCTTTCTTCTGCCGGCCGCGTCGCTTGCCAACGTAGGCATGACTGCCAATGCGCGTGTGCTTGAGAACATGATCCGCAAGATGCTTTCGCACGAATTGACAGAAGTGCGCGAGATCGGTGAAAAGGTAAAGGAAGTGGCAAAGGCTGAAACGCCCACTCTCGTCAAATACGCGGATGCTGTTCCATATTTGATGAAAACCATTAAAGATTTTAGCCACAGGGACATTGAGACACTGGCAAAGGACAAATCTCAAAGTCTCCGTGACTCTGTCGTAAATGATTGGTGTACCCTCATCAGTTATGACAAAGAGGGTGAGAGGAAGGTTTTAGCCGCGGTATTGTATCGTTTTGGAGAAATGAGTTACATGCAGGCGCTGGACTATGTAAAAGTGCTCAAAAAAGCGGAGCGGACGATGTTGGCCGAATCGCTGCTGGGACGTTTGGACAAATACGATGTGCCTCTGCGTGAATTGGAATACTCAACCTATATATTCGACCTCGTGATGGATCAGGGCGCGTACGCAGAGTTCAAACGTCACCGTATGATGACGCAGACACCTCAGCGGCTCACGACGCGCCTGGGATACACGATGCCGCGTCTTATAACGGAAGCAGGATTCGGGTCCGAGTATGAAGCGGCGATGGATGCGGCTGGGAAGATGTTTGAGAAGCTATATACAGTCAATCCAAATGTCGCGCAATACGTCGTCCCCAATGGGTTTAATCGGCGTGTGCTGGCGGAGTTTAATCTACGGGAAGCATTTGCGTTCTGTCAATTGCGCTCGGCAGCAACGGCACATTTTTCGATCCGTCGGGTTGCACAACGGATGTATGAAGAGATGAATCGCGTCCACCCGCTGCTAACGAAGTATATGAAGCTGCATGATGAGACGTGGAAGAGTGTGGAAGAGAATTATTTTACGGAAGTATAAAAAACAGCCACAGAGAACACACCGTTCGTGCCGCGAGCATGCACGTCGGTGCGAGACGGCAGAGTTTCTTGAGTATTTCTCAGAGTCTCCGTGTGCTCTGTGGCTTAAGCCCCCGGGGAATGCTACACCAACTTACTCACGATCGCCAGCAATATACCGCCTGCAATGACGCTGCCCAACTGGCCTGCGGTATTCGCACCCATGGCATGCATCAGGATGAAGTTATTTGGGTCTTCATCATTTGCCACCTTTGCCGCAAGGCGGCCCGCCATGGGGAACGCGGAAATGCCTGCCGCGCCGATCAACGGATTGATCTTGTACCCGCTTAGCCAGGCCATCAATTTCCCAAAGAGCAGACCTGCAAAAGTATCCAAAACAAAAGCGATGAGCCCCAGGCCCAGTATCTTGATGGTCGCGAGATTGAGAAAGCTGGCTGCGTTCATCGTCGCGCCGATCGCCAGCCCCAGGAATAGTGTTGCGATGTTGATGATCTCATTCTGTGCCGATTTGCTTAATCGGTCGACCACGCCCGATGCCTTGAGTAAATTTCCCAGCATGAGCATGGAAATCAGCGGTGTCGCTTCGGGGACGAGCAGCCCAACGACTAGCGTGAGCAGAACCGGGAAGAACAACAGTGCCTTTTGCGAAATCGGCTTGGGCGCGTATTCCATACGTATCAAGCGTTCTCGTCTCGTGGTCAACAGCTTCATCAAGGGTGGCTGGATGATCGGTATCAAACTCATGTAGGAATATGCTGCCACCGCGATAGGTGCAAGTATTTCGGGCGCGAGTTTTGTCGCCACAAAAATGGATGTGGGTCCATCTATCGCACCGATCACACCGATCGATGCAGCCTGGTTGAGCGGGAAGCCGATGGCGATGGCCAGTATCAGTGTGCCGAAGATGCCAAATTGTCCTGCCGCGCCGAGCAATGCCATCTTTGGCTGTGCCAGCAGTGGGCTGAAATCGATCATTGCCCCGACGCCGACGAATATCAATAAGGGGAATATTTCGGTCTTAATACCTGCGTTATACAGCACTCCCATCATGCCTTCGGCTGCGGTCATGCCTGCCATGGGAATGTTCGCCAGCAGGCAACCAAAGCCAATGGGTAATAATAGTACAGGCTCGATCTCTTTAAAGACTGCAAGGTAGATCAGCACCAGCGCAGCCGTGATCATTACGGCGTTGCCCCAGGTGAAGTTCAGAATTCCTTTGAGCAGTTCGGGAAGCAGCTCGGCAATGTTCATTCGAATCTCACCAATGCCTGTTTGTGTGCCACGGTCTGCCCCGCGCTCACAAGCACTTTAGCGACCTTGCCTGCACGAGTGGAGCGGATGCTGTTTTTCATCTTCATCGCCTCGATGACGACAATGATCTGCCCCGATTCGACCTGCTCTCCCGCCTTCACGAAGACTTCGATGATCGTCCCAGGAAGTGGTGCGGTCAACTCATTGGTGTTTGCATTGGGATCGGCTGATGGCCTCGGTGTTGTATCGAACTCAAACTCTTTCGCATCCTTTTCGGCTTTCGAGCTGTTCCCGTTTTCAGGATGGACTTCAAACCTTTGCCCACCCACATATGCAATAACAGGACGCGCCTGGATATCTTCTATTTCCACTTCATATGACTTACCTGCAATAGTGACGACGTATTTCATTTCTTATCCTACCTTGCGCGGATTACGAACAATCGGTCTTCCTTTTTGATACATCTGCCGGGTGCGCATGCCCAATTGCCAGGCAGAAACGATTGCTGTCGGAGGGAGGGACAATGGATGTGCACGCGATGCCTGTTGTTCAGCCAGCGCCAGCGCGACGGCAATCGCCGCGGCCCGGGCGTTGATGTCGCTCTCAATGGCGGGAGCGGACATTGTCCCCGAGGGAGACTCGGTTGTCGCTGATGGGGTCTGTTTATCCGCCGTAACGGCTGTGAGCAGAGCCATCATCCACCACAGCAAAATGATCGCGGCGAAGACGAGTCCGATGCCGAGCGCGGTGATCTGAAGCGCAATGAACATGTTGCTCATACCGGAATATTCCCATGCTTGCGCGGCGGCGCGGGTGTGTACTTATCGCGCAATGCAGATAGGGCTGCGATGATCTTCGGACGAGACTCACGCGGCTCGATGATGTCATCCACATACCCTGTGGATGCGGCGTAATATGGATTGTTAAATTTCTCGCGATATTCATTCGCAAGTTTCTTGCGTTCAGCAGATGAATCATCTGCTGCCTCAATTTGTTTCTTGAACAAAATATTGGCTGCACCCTCCGCGCCAAGCACCGCGATCTCAGCAGAAGGCCACGCATACGTGACATCTGTGCCAAGATATTTACTGGACATCACTACGTACGCGCCACCATATGCCTTGCGTGTGATGATGCATATCTTCGGAACGGTTGCCTCGGAATAGGCATAAAGCAACTTTGCCCCATGCCGGATGATGCCTCCATGTTCCTGGGCAATGCCAGGCAGGAAGCCCGGAGAATCAACGAATGTAACCAGCGGAATGTTGAAGCAGTCGCACATGCGCACGAAGCGGGTCATCTTGTCAGCTGCGTCGATGTCGATCACGCCTGCCATGATGGATGGTTCCTGCCCCACGATGCCGACGCTATGACCACCAATGCGCGCCAGTCCCACGATCGCGTTCCGTGCCCAGCGGGGTTGGAATTCAAAGAATGTACCCTTATCAATGATCTTCTCGATCACCTGGTGCATAATGTAGGGCTCGGATGGATCAACCGGGACGATGCTGTTCAATGATTCGTCCATCCATGCGGGATTGACATCCGATTTGACAAACGGCGGATTCTCAACGTTGTTCGATGGCAGATACGCGAGATAGGTTCGCACCGTTTCAAGCGCTTCCTTCTCGCTCTTTACACTAACATGTGCCACGCCGCTTACAGACATATGTACATTTGCGCCACCCAGTGACTCTGCGTCGATCACTTCGCCTGTCACGGCTTTGATCACATCGGGTCCCGTCAGGAACATGAATGATGATTTCTCGACCATGATGACAATATCCTGCAGGGCGGGGGAGTACGCCGCGCCGCCGGCACAGGGTCCGAGCATGACCGCGATCTGCGGGATCACGCCCGAGTACTGCGCGTTGCGCCGGAATATCTCTGCGTAGCCACCCATGGAGCGCACGCCTTCCTGAATGCGTGCGCCGCCTGAGTCGATCAGCGATATGAACGGTACACCATTTCGGACAGCCAGGTCCATGACGCGGCAGATCTTATGCGATTGCATCTCGCTCAACGTGCCGCCATAAATTGTGAAGTCCTGTGAGTAAAGATATACTGTCCGCCCATTGATCTGTCCGTAGCCCGTGATGACACCGTCACCATAATAGGCTTCAGTGAGCAGATTCATCTCATCGCCTTGATGGGTGATGAAAGGCTCGATCTCATTGAAGGTGCCGGGATCGAGCAAGAGCTCGACGCGTTCCCGTGCGGTCATCTTGCCTTTTGCTCTTTGCTTTTTAATTCGCTCTTCGCCGCCACCTTCCAACGCTTTCGCGCGTACGCGGCGCAGTTCAAGTATTCTGGGATCTTCCTGGGTCATTCTTTATCCTTTTTAGTGAATTATTTCACAATTTAAGTATAGCACTGGCTATTTATTGAGCCAGTGATGGAAGGCACACAGGAAATGGGATAAACCACCTCACCTTACAGGGCTGCTTCACCTCACGCGCAAGCTGAAAACTGGTACCTATTAATCGATTTTGTTTCCCTGCATACTGATTCCGATTACCATCCCGAATGGATAACATGTATAAGCCCTGTTGCCCCTTCACAGTGCGGAGGAAGAATGGATAATTGTGTGGGCTTGCCCAATAGTTTTACCACGGAGTACACGGAGATCACAGAGAAAACCTTCTACATTCTCCGTGAACTCTGTGCTCTCCCCCGGCACCACCCCACCGGGGCTGGTGTGTGGTGAGAAGAAATAGAACCTATTCTTTTAGCCACTCCCTGCGGAGGATATCCTATTCGCTTCTATGAAAAATCCACATCATCGGGAGTTGCCGTGATTCTGCTAACGAGGGATTGCCAAATCCCGTACATGCAGGAAATACACTG
>JANMSY010000455.1:0-14119 GCA_031389865.1 Anaerolineales bacterium
GCCAGTCTTGAGGGCTGGAAACCAACTGAATTAATTTTTGCATTTTTGCTCCGGAAGCGGCAGTTGATGCCGGTAAAAGCATACGAAGCATTTTGCATGCTTTTTAATTTTTTATCAACCTTTTTGGGCTGAATAGGGAAAATCCTGACAAAGGTGCGGAATATTAGTGACAAAGGAATTGCGATAATATTTGTGCTGGGATAAAGTATGCTTGTCCCAAGCAGGAGTAATCGAACCTCACCCACTTCAAGTGAAGGATCAATTAAGAATTCGCCAAGCTATGGCAACGAAAATCTGGACGTACATAATCGATTTGCTTAATCCTGTTTTGCATTCTCGTTCTATAGCATCGTCAGCGCGTCTTTCAAAGGCACTACCTCACCCATATAACGCTGGATATCCTCCAGACTTGCCTCATGCAGGTGCTTGTAATTTGAATTAACTGCTTCCAGCGGGAGTATCACGTGATAGCCGTATGCAAAACCGTCCTGGGCAGTAGCGCGCACACAAACATGTGTCTTGACGCCCACAATAATGATGCGCTCCACACCTGCCTCGCGCAGCAATAGGTTGAGGTCGGTTCCAAAAAAACCTGAGAAGCGGCGTTTGCGCACCACATACTCTTTCTTAGGTTGGATATTGATACCTGCAACTGGTTCAGCGTCAAATTCACCCAGAAAGCAGTGCGCGGGTAATTTGTTCCATTCGTAATCCACCTGACGAGCCGCAGGATGGTGACCTTCCATGGCATGCACTACAACCGCATCATGCTCACGTGCCATTTGTAGCAGCAACAGAATGTTCTTTAAAGTCACCTCATATTCGGGTTTAAAATTCTTCCCCTGTGGGTGAAAGAAATCGTTGATCACATCTACTAAAATCAAAGCTGTTTTCATATTATCTCCAGCGTATTCGCAAACTTGTCACGAAAATCCTGTGGCGCTTTGAGAGAAGCATGCACATACAAACCCAATCATATAGGTTATCTGCGAACAGAGAGCGCCATGCGCCGGTACGTGTGGCGTTCTCCTCGAATTGCAAGTGAGTAGTTCAAAATGTTCTCTGGGGAGGGCATACCTGAAAGTCCAGCCTCATCAAGGCGATGCACATCAAATCCCAATATTTTTGCCTGCAAAGCCATGCTGATCATTGCTTCACGCTGACTGCCTTCTACCGAGCCCGTAATGATAGCCCAGGCCAGACCGCCTTCTGCATGAATGCAATCCACCAGACGAGCAGCGGCATCTGGCGTCCACCCCTGTTTGCTGCCAGGCATTGGTAAGCCAATTCCTAGATAGCCAGCCTGTAAAAGTGGTTTCAAATTATCCGCAAACGCGTCAATCTCGAGAGAGCTGCGAGGTGGCGGAGCGGAAGCCGAGGTGACCGCCACCGCCATGACCTTGCCATTTAAGTGAGCCTGCACCCATTCACCTGCTGAGCACATCTGGTCCAGGGTTCCGCCATAGGCTGGCTGGTTAATAATGAAGAAAATGTCCGCGCCCTGATCCCCGGCGCGTTGTGCTACAGCCGGAGTAAACGCTCGCCCAGATTTTTCAGCCGGGATATGGCTCCCTGCCAGCAAATTGATCCCGACAGGTCTTCCAACGAGGGCCTTCAAACTTTTCAGTGGTGTGGCTGAGTGAGTCACTGAGTCTGGTGCACCCTGAATCATTGGCGAGGGTGGGTCGTATCGATCCAGGAGGATAATGTCAGCCCCAAGCGAAGCAGCTAACTCGGCATGGGTCACGCCATCGACGGGAGGCTGATCAGCGCAGTTCACCTCCACAGAGATGGTCCGACCTTCACCTTTGCGAATGCTCTCCGCGAGTTCGACAGCAGTCATTACCATGAATTCACTTGCGACAGCATCCAGAATTCTGATTGTCATGGCATACTCCTCTATTGCGCGCGCGCAGCTGCCATAAAGGCTTTAGCAGCTTCAGCAGAAACTTCATTCTCTGCTTTGCCGCCAAGTTTTAGTGCTGAACCAACGATGGCTCCATCGGCGACGCGCAATACCTGGCTGGCATTGGATGCGTTGGTGCCACTACCTACCACCACAGGGATGCGAACTACCTGCTTGACTTGTGCTACGACATCAAGTGGGGTGGCCTGACCAGTAGCCGCGCCAGTAACAATCAGGACATCCGCGCCGGCTGCCTGTGCATCCAATGCCGATTGTTCTATAGACTGGGGCACCAGATTGGTGGTGTACTTCGTCTGAATATCCACCCACAGTGCCAGATCTTGCGCGCCCAAGTGTTGCTGATAGCGTCGGATCTGTGCTGAACAGGGAGAAACCTGTCCCTGAGCCATCACCACTGTATCTACAAATACTTCCACGCGAATGAAGTCGGCCCTGCAGGCGTGCGCGACTGCCACCTCAGACTGCCAGGCGTTAAACTGGCAATTTACGCCGACCGGCAAACTCACCGCGCCGATAATATCGCGGGTCACAGCTGCCATTAGAGCAAGCTGGGCAAAACTCAGTTCGCCAGGCAGGTAGGGCTCATCGCCAAAATTTTCGACGAGTAGCGCATTTACGCCTGCCTCTTGCAGGGCAACTGCCTCGCGCAGTGCACGTTCATAAATAGCATCCAGATTGCCCCTATACGCGGGTGCTTCTGGCAACGCCAGGAGATGAATCATTCCCACGATCGGGTGGGTAGTGGCAAATAAACCGGAAACTGTCATTTAACACCTCACGCTGGCGTGTACAACCGCGCCTGTGACTAATCTCAATAGGATCACAAAAAATTGCTAAAATTCTTGTCTTCGATGGATATTCCCTTTCCATACCTTGTGCTTATCGGTGGAGATATCCAGTGGAAGCAAAAATTCCCGCAGGACGTTGGGGTGGTTAGACCACTGTAAGAATGATGATGCCACCTATGGTAAGACCCATTCCGATCAAAGTCTTGGGGGTTAGGATTTCGCCATTAAACATTACACCCATCAATACTCCGAATAGAGGAGACGTGAATGCGATAGGCATTACCTTGCCCAGCGGAGCACCTTTGATGGCCGCGTAGTAGCATAGCATGCCTGCTGCTCCAGCTACAATACCGCCGCCAATAATCATATAAAGTAACGGCTTTGTACCGGCCTGACTGAGTGTCTTCCATTCCCTTATGCTGGCTGTTCCAAGGATGACCAGCGCAAGAGCCGTTCGGATCGTAATGCCCATCACAGGGCTGAGATTACCCGCGTGCAGGCCCTTCTTTTCAAAGAAGCCACCCACACCCCAGAATATAGCAGTTAAGAGAGCGAGAATTTGGGGGTTCATTTTGTTCACTTGATGATTTAAATCATTCAGGTTTTTTCATTAATACGCGCACGTGTTTCCACTCAGTGTATGAATCCAGACCCTGCTGGCCAAGTTCGCGGCCCATACCACTCTGCTTCATACCCCCAAAAGGTGCCCGGATATCGGTAATATCATTAATGTTGATGCCCACACCACCAGACTGGATGCGCTCTGCGGAGTACAAGGCTGTGTTCAAATCATTGGTAAAGACATATGCAGCCAGACCATAAGGCGAATTATTAGCCATATCAATGCCCTCATCGATTGCCTTGAAAGTAGCAATTGGTGCCACAGGTCCAAAGGTCTCCTCCTGCATCACACGCATGTCAGCCGTAACATCGGTCAGTACGGTAGGCAAATAGAAATAGCCCTTGGAGAATTGCACGCCTTCTGGTTCGTGCCCGCCGGTGAGCACTCGTGCTCCTCTCTCAACAGCATCCTGGACATGCTCACGCACAGTCTGTCGGCCCGATTCGGAGATCATAGGTCCCAGGTCTGCGTCTGGACTTTCCAAGCCATTGGCGACTCGTAGATTGCGGGTGGCAGCCGTAAATTTCTCAATAAATGGTACAGAGATATCTTCATGCACAAATATCCGGTTAACACTGATGCAAATCTGTCCTGCATGCGAAAAGGCGCGCCGAAGTGCCTGGCTGACAGCCAGGTCGATGTCAGCATCTTTGAATACTATGAATGGCGCGCTGCCACCCAATTCGAGTGTCACCGGTTTCAGCTGTTTAGCAGCTTCCTGTGCAATCCACAACCCAGTGGTGGTAGAGCCCGTGAAAGCGATCTTACGGCTTAGCGGATTGGTGACCATCTCTGACCCAACTGGCCGGCCCGGGCCCATGACCAGGTTCAAAACGCCTGCGGGAAGACCGGCTTGCACAAAGCAATGAATGAACTCTGCAACCGCCAGGGGTGCTTCGGATGGTGGTTTGATGACCATCGTGCAACCCACTGCCAGAGCAGGACCCACCTTCCAGGAAAGCAGATCCACCGGGAAATTCCACGGTGTAATAGCCGCTACCACGCCAATGGGTTGTCGCATCGTAAAGCTATGTGTAGAGGCTCCATCGCCTTCGAAGTGCTGACCATAATTGCGGCGGGCTTCTTCAGCGTAATAGTCGATGACATCGGCAGTGAACTGGAGTTCCTTCGTTGAATCTTTTACGGGTTTTCCCTGTTCAGCTGTAAGAAGGCGTGACAACTCACCGATGCGGCTGCGGAAGATGGCAGCTGCAGCGTGCATGATTTCACTGCGCGAGCGCGCTGACGAGCGGCTCCAGGTTGGAAAGGCATCATGCGCTGCTTGCAGGGCAGCCTGAGTATCGACCACTCCCGCCTGTGCACAGAGAGCGACCTCCGCTCCGGTTGCCGGGTTGATGACCTGAAAATACTCACCGCTTTCGGCGGGCAGGTACTGACCCCTAATTAATAAATCGTACTTTTTCATTTTGTTCCCTTTCAACTTCAAAGCCAAAAAGGCTGGAATTTCCTGATGTTTCTTCGTCCTGCCGATGCAGGACTCTTTCCGTCATTTCTTTTTTAGCAATCTCTGGTTACTGAAGTAATTAATTGTCTAGCTTGATTCACTTGCCAAAAGCAATCAATCCATTCAATGCCGCTAAAAGCAACAAACGTTCCTTTGCGGTGCGAGTCTCAGCATCCAGGAACAGAGTGCGTTCGCCGGCATGAACCGTAACGAGACAGATAGAGGCAGTTGGAATATGCAGGGCACGTCCAGCATTGAAAATAAGCGACGTTTCCATATCGGCCGCAAGCACATTCCTGCGAGTAAAAGCATCCCAATCCTGGGACTGGGCGCGGCCAACAAGGTCTGGAGAGAGATGAGTGTAGAAACCGTCGAAGGTGACACTCAACCCCACTGACACATCCAATCCCTGCTTCTCAGCAGAGGCGATAAGAGTATGTTGCAGATCCCAATTTGGTACGGCTGGATAAGAAGATGGTAGATAGTTACGGGAGGTGCCCTCCTCACAAACAGCACCACTTGGAATAACGACTGAACCCATCGGGGCTGCCAGCCCCATCATGGTGCCTATACGCACAACAGCGCGCGCTCCCATTTGCTTCAATTCTTCAAGCGCGATGGCAGTGGATGGACCACCGATCCCAGCAGAAACGATCGAAATTTTCTGTCCCTGATAAGCACCGGTAGCAAGGCTGTACTCGCGGTTTTGCGAGACAAATTGGAACTCCGGGAACACCTGGACTAAAAAAGCGACTCGGGCAGGATCACCACAAAGGAGAATCAGATCGCCAGTAGTTTCTGCTCGAGCGCGAAGGTAGAGGGTTGGAATGTTCATCTATCACCTATGAAAAAGAATCTTGGAAGAAAGATTGATAGCGCTCGGTCAACTGCGCCCAGTTGGGCAGATTGGTTTGGCAGCCCACAGCTTCAATCACAAAGGAGGCCACTACGGCTCCCAGGCGAGCGCAGGTTTGCGGAGTAAGGCTTTTGAAATGACCTGCCAGGTAGCCAGCGGTAAAACCATCACCAGCGCCGGTCGAGTCCACAAACTTGGTGGGATGTACGGCTGGAACATGCACCAAGCCCGCTTTGCTGTAAACATCGCTGCCCTGATTTCCAGAGGTAAGGATGGCGGTTTGATCCTGCTCGAGGACATCTTCCAGTCTGCTTGCACCCAGTGCTGCTACTAAGTACCTACATTCTGCCTCGTTCATGAACATGAGCTTCGATGCTCGCATGAGGCGGCTAAGCTGGTGAGGCGGATACGCCTGCACATCTGCTTTCAATTGCCAGAACAGAGGAACGTTTGCGGCCATTGCTTCTTCTATAAACACCTGATTGTAGTGTGCCGGGCCAACGGTCACCAGGCAGGCGCTCGTACCCTCCAGGCCTTTCAGAGCCAATGGCGGTTGCCATTCCCCGGCCGCGCCAGGATAGAAAAACAATTGATAGCGGCCCGCCGGGTTCAAAAAAACGTAGGTACGCGATGTGCTCAAGCCAGGCACAGCGATGACATTGTCTGTCTTAATACCCAACGATTGCATGTATTGAATATAGCGAATGCCATCCGGGTCGTCGCCCAGTACAGCCGCTGTACCCACTTCCAAGCCCAATCTTGCCAAGGCAGCCGCTACATTCAATCCACAACCTCCGTAGGAGCCGTGGGACGAAAACGTATCCAAGATGGCCGTCTCATCCTCCTGCGGGCTGCGCGAAACATTGTAAATGTAATCAAGCGATGGATAACCAGTGGTTAGTAGGTCAAGAGTCACAGGGCTTGTCTCCTTTGTTTCTTGTGGAACGAAATAATTACCAAAATGATAACTACGATGAGATACGGCATCATCTGCAGCAGTTGCGGTGGCAGACCGGTCATCACTTGTACGCGAAACTGCAACGCTTCAAACATGCCAAACAGCAAGCAGCCGATTGCGGTGAGCCCAGGAGCGGCATTGCCAAAGAAGACTGCTGCCAGTGCAATAAAACCGCGACCGTTAGTCATATTGTCGGTGAATAATGCCAGATCGCCAATCGAGAGTTGCGCGCCCGCAAGCCCAGCTAGAAATCCACCCAGCAGAATGGACAGGTACTCGACTCGCCGCACGGAAATTCCGGCGGTTTGGGCGGCTTCTTTGTGTTCGCCGATTGCGCGCAGATGTACGCCAAATGGCGTCTTGTATAAGATCACCGAGGTCACCGGCACCATGAACCAAGAAAAGTAAACAAGAACGCCATGTCCGGAAAGAATGCGGCCCAATACAGGTACATCTTTTAGGAACGGGATGTTCCAATGAGGCAGCGCTACCACATTGTCCGGAATGAAAGCGCCGCGGGTGTCGAATACCACTATAAGCAAGTAAGCAGTCAGCCCCAGCGCCAGAATGTTAATTGCCAGTCCGGCTACGATCAGGTTTACTCGCAGATCGATCACAAATAAGGCAAATATGGCCGAAAGCGCCAATGCCAGCACCGCCGCAGCCAGCAACCCCATCCATGTACTGCCAAACTGAGCAGCGAAAACCACGCCTGCAAAAGCACCAAAGAGCATTAATCCTTCAAGGGCTATGTTGAGAAGATTAACCTGCTTGGAAAGCGCGCCCGCCATCGCCGCCAGAATCAGGGGCGTGCTGACGCGCAAGGTGGAATACAGGACATTAACGACGAATTCCATTTCGTTTCCTCCGCAACCAGTTCCAACTAATTTCCATCGCGGCAAAGAAGATCACGGTTGCTTCGAGCACGCGGATCAGGTCACGCGGCACATCGGTGAATAGTTCCATGGTAGAGCTGCCACTTCGCAGCACTCCAAACAAAAGCCCTGCTACCAGCACCCCAAACGGGTTGTTACGTGCCAGGAGGGCAATCGTGATTCCAGTAAAGCCGAAACCAGGGGAAAAGTTAGCAGCAAAGCGGTAATGCACACCCAAAACCTGCACTGCCCCGGCCACTCCACCGAGCAAACCGCTGATAAACATCACCTTTTCAATGATTTTCTCTGTCGGCATGCCCATCCACCTTGAGAAAATCGGGTTATCCCCCACGGACCGTATTTCAAATCCCAGGTTCATCCGCTTCATCAGAAATGCGATTATGGCCACTGCAGCCAATGCAATGAGAAAACCGGCATTGAACTGCGAACCTGGCATAAAGCGTACCAAATGTCCAGCAGGAGCTACCTCTGCGGACATGGCATTGGCTATACCCGGAACCTTGAAAGGATAATTAACCAGGTAGCTGGTAAATAAAATAGCAACATAATTCAGCAGAAGGGTGGTGACTGTTTCATCCACCGCCAGGCGCGCTTTCATCACACCCGGAATATACGACCAAGCTCCTCCAACCGCGGCTGCAACCAAAATGCACAATGGAATAAGTAACCAGCCGGACAGACTGGTGAACGTAAACCCTGCCCAAGCAGCAGCAAACGCGCCCAGATACAGTGAACCTTCCACGCCAACATTGAATACGCCGGCGCGAAAAGCAATCGCTGCTGCCAGCCCGGTAAAGATCAGAGGTGTAGCTGCCAGCAAACTGTTGCCGATAGCAGAAGGATCTCCCAGGGCCGATGAAAACAGGGCACTATAGGCTTGAAGGGAATCTTTCCCGGAGAGCTGCATGACCAATGCGCCCATCAATAATGCCACCAACAATGTGAGCACCATTTTTGAGATTTCAAAAATCTGGCTTCCCCAAGAAGCTGAAGTTTTCAACACCATGCTCCCAAAGTAAAGTCCCCGTCGCTCAAATTTTCTGAGCAACATGTCCGGCCATCAACAGGCCCAGACGTTCATAAGATGCCTCCGCAGGCGAAAGCTCGCCCACGATCTGCCCTTCGAAGATAACGAGGATTCGATCACACACGGATAGAATCTCATCCAGGTCTGCAGAAAGTAACAATACCGCCACGCCTTCTGATTTCATTCGCGCGAGCTCCTTGCGGACCGCCTGCGACGAAAGCACATCTAAGCCACGCGTAGGCTGAGCTGCGACAAGCAGTATGGGCTCATCAGCGAGTTCGCGCGCGATGATGACCTTCTGCGCGTTTCCACCAGAGAGAGTCGAGACCGGTGCATCCGGGCTCTCCGCCTTGATCTGATACTCGCGAATGCCCGCTGCTGCGGCATTTTCCAACTCCGTATGGTTTTGTACACCCAAATGCGAAAAACGACTCTGAAAGTAGCGTGTGGCGCCGATATTTTCGGCAATACTCCCAAGCAGGTTCAATCCTTGATGGCGACGATCCTCAGGGATCAACGCCAGGCCGCGCTGGCGCCGCTGTCGAAGCGTAGCCTGGCTAACATCAACACCGCCCAGACGCACCTCACCCTTGGACTGACGCAATCCCGCTACTACCTCGATCAGTTCGCTCTGGCCGTTACCTTCCACTCCGGCAATACCAAGGATCTCGCCCGCTCGAACGTTAAAATTTATGCCCTTGAGTGCCAGTAAACCTCGGTCATTGACTGCGCTTAACTCGCTCACTTCCAGCACTGGCTTGCCTGAAATTTCTGCGGACTGGCGGTGGAAGATTTCCACCCGCTGACCCATCATCAGGCGCGTTATTTCCATTTCGTTGGTGTCGGCCACGTTTAGCGTCCCGGCAACAACACCGCGCCGCAGAACAGTTGCTTTGGAGCACAAAGTCATGATTTCATTTAATTTATGTGTGATAAAGATAACCATATGGCCACTGGCAACCAGGCGATTGAGCACCACGAATAACGCATCAATCTCCTGCGGTGTAAGAACAGCAGTGGGTTCATCCAAAATCAATAATTGCGCCTGACGATACAGCAACTTCAGTATCTCAACACGCTGCTGCACACCCACAGAAAGTTCTGCTACCTGTCTATCCGGGTCCACATACAGGCCGTATTGTTCAGATAATTCCTTTACTTTCCGGCGCATTGCCTTCCTGTCCACCCATGGACCGCGCGAGATTTCCATGCCCAGACCAATATTCTCTGTTACAGTAAGTGATGGCACCAGTTGGAATTCCTGGTGAACCATGCCAATTCCCAGGCGAATAGCATCCTGTGGCGCGCGGATATTCACCTGTTTTCCATCCAGGAATATTTCACCTTCGTCAGCAGCATACAGGCCGTAAAGGATGCGCATTAGCGTTGTTTTGCCTGCACCGTTTTCGCCTACAAGGGCATGAACTGTTCCTTTTTCCACTGAAAGATCTACTTTCTGATTGGCAAGTACACCGGGAAATGCCTTGGTAATTCCCTTCAATTCCAAGTACGCCAAATTGCACCTCCGTGATAAGAGGAAAGAGACAGGTGCTGTTTTACACCTGTCTCTCCAGTTATGTTACTTCGTAACGTCAGTGACCTTGATTTCACCACTGATGATCTTGGCCTTGATCTCTTCCAGTGTTGTCAGAAATTCAGCCGGTACTTCGGCCTTCGTGTGTATCATTGGGCTGATGCCCACGCCGTCTTCCTTCAGACCGTATTCCAGCGTTGTGCCACCCTTCAACTCGTCCTGGACCAGTTTGCCAATCATGTCATAGATGGCGTTATCCGTGCGCTTGATCATGCTGGTCAATATGAAACCGGGTTTGAGGCCATCCTGATCAGAGTCTACACCAATAGCGTAATGACTCTGTTCCTCAGCTGCAGCGAAAACTCCAGTACCAGTGCCGCCAGCAACCTGGTAGACGATATCAGCATTCTGCTCAAACATGGAAAGGGTAAGTTCCTTACCCTTGGTGGGATCACCGAAGGATTCAGAGTAAGCCTTAAGCACCTGGACATCCGGATCGATGAAGTGCGCTCCCTCTTCATAGCCAACCAGGAACTTGTCAATACCGGCGGACTGAGTACCACCAATGCTGCCAATGATCTTATCAGAGTTGACCTTAGGATTATCTGGCATGCTTGTGACCATCGCGGCTAAAGCACCAGCCAGGAATGAACCTTCCTGCTCTTTGAAGAGAACAGTAACGACATTTGGCTGATCCACACCGATATTGACGATGCCAAACAGGGTGTCGGGATAATCAGGTGCCACACGGGCGAGGGGGTCGAAATGTGAGTATTCGAGCGTGATAACGAGATCATAACCACTTTTGGCCGCAGTGCGCAGCAGTTGCTCACCTTCACCCACCGGGTCTGCAGATTCGATTGCCTTACCTTCGATGCCAAAATCCTTGATTGCGCGCTCGAAACCGGAGTAGGCTAGATCGTTGTAAGACTTGTCACCCAATCCACCTTGGGCGATGATCAACGCAACTTTCTTGACAGTTGTAGGAGCCTCAGTGGCGGCAGGAGCTTGAGGGGCACAGGCTGCCAGCATTGAAACGAGGAGCAAAATAGAAATCAACGTACAGAGCTTTTTCATTTTTTTCTTCTCCTGAATGTTATGAAATGGGATGTTGTTTAACAATTGAGCATTCAAGCTTTATTTCGTTATTTTGGCACCTCCTGAAAATAGATTATCGCTTAAGAGAAATGCGGTACCGGTAAAAATCGGATCGATAAAATGCGCGGACAAGTTCAATGGGTGTCCCATCGCTGGCGTAAGCCACACGGGTCACCTGCAACAGAGGTTCTCTGGGGGCCACACCCAGCAAGTTACTCATTTCGTCTGTGGCCGAAATAGCTTCGATTACATCCTGACCGCCTTCAAAGATGATCCCATGCGACTGTAAGAGCTGATAAAGCGAACCGGTCTGCTCTAACTCATCCCGGGTGAAACGCACACCACGAAGGTATGTTTCATGAATGCCAACTGGGTGGCCATCCAGGTGACGGATACGTTTCACAAATAGAACTGGCTCACCCGCCGGGACTTGAAGGAGTTCGGCAACATATGCGATGGCCGCAAGCTCCTCGAATTGCAAGATGAGGTTGGTAGGGTGCAATCCGCGGGCTTGCATATCTTCTGAAAAGCCGATCATCCGGGTAAGGGGATGGTCAAGGCGTGGCGGTGCAACAAAGGTTCCCCTGCCCCGTTCTCGATATGCGTAGCCATCCTTAACGAGCAGGCCCATTGCCTGACGGACAGTCATCGGGGAAACGTTCAGGATTTTGGAAAGTTCGTTTTCTGATGGAATAAGATCATAGGGCCGCAGAAGACCGGATTTTATACGTTCACGCAACACAACTTCGATCTGGCGGTAGATAGGGGTTGGACTGCTCTTATTTATTTGGAGGTTTATGTCGTTCATGGTGACCTAGAAAGGGAAAGCAGCAAATAAATACGACCTGACTACCATAATTAACTAGTTCTCTATATAACTTATCTTAGTATAGATATAGCGCGTTCCTCTGTCAATGATGAATGTCTAAATTTAGGTAGCCAGATGTAAGGAGGTTAACGAGTATGGATCCAAATACATCAAAGTCGTGGGGGTGGTGACCGCCTCAACTAGCCATCGGTTGGATGGTTCTCAGGCCGGGTGAAAGCACAGTCGTACAGTCCACTGGACTTATAATGCATAAAAGCACATCACTAAACATGCAGGAGCACGCGCAGCTTGCTAAATGACAGTCTGGTAAGATTCGGGCTATCGAAAAATGGAACGCGCTGGAAGTATTTTCGAGATTGGACACATGATCCCAAACCTAAGTGAGCACTAGCCTCAACAACTTGTGGTGCCGACTTTTCCGACAATTTTTATATCCTACTTTTGAAATTAAAACCGCCATAACTAGGATATGGCGGTCCTTTTACCTCTATCTTTAGCGCTGTGCTGGCTACTTGGCTCATCCGCCCGGGTTTATGCGGCAAAAGAGGATTATCATGCTATTTTACCCTCATAATTTCGCGGGAGTAGCATGGTTAGCAAAATCCTTCTCTGGCTACAAGAGCGCATCAAACTCTGGACAAAACCAGCCACTTCAATCTTAATGATCGGCATACTTTCAGATCTAGCCCGCAACCGTACCGATCTGGTTGTAGAAAATGCATTGCTTCGCCAGCAATTGATCGTGTTGAATCGGCAAGTCAAGCGACCTCAGCTAACCAACTCTGATCGCTTTTGCCTGGTGTTTCTAACCCGCTTTACGGTGTTCTGGAAACAAGCGTTACATATCGTTCAACCAGATACTTTGTTGCGCTGGCATCGAGAATTGTTTCGCTTCTATTGGAAGTGGAAGTCGCAGGGCAAGCCAAAGATCTCAGCGGAAACGATCGACCTGATTCGCAAAATGGCCGTTGAGAATTGCTTGTGGGGAGCCGAGCGGATCCGGGGCGAATTGCTAAAACTGGGAATTGAAGTGAGTAAACGGACCATTCAGAAATACATGCCGAAAGCCAGGCCATCCCATGTTGCGAGTCAAACCTGGGCAACCTTCCTGAAGAATCAAGCCGGAGAGATCTGGGCTTGTGATTTTGCCGTAGTTTACGACTGGTTGTTTCGGCAATGGTATATCTTTGTGGTGATGGAACTAAAAACACGTCGGATCGTGCACATGGGTGTCACAAAATACCCAACCGATGAATGGACGGTGCAACAGTTGCGAGAAGCAACGCCGTGGGGGAGAGGACCGAAGTATCTGATCCGCGATCGTGACAGTAAATATGCCACGCACTTTTCGGCAATGGCAATTAGCTCAGGGATCCAGGAACTCAAGACGCCCTATCGAGCGCCACAAGCCAATGGGGTCTGTGAAAGGTTTATGGGTAGTCTGCGAAGAGAATGTCTGGATCAAATTCTCTTCCATGATGGCAGGCATGTACAGCGGGTGGTCAGAGAATACACGGCATACTTCAATCAAGAACGACCGCATCAGGGTATTAGCCAGTGTATTCCCGCACAGTATAATCTGCCGAAGTCAAAGCCAGCAAGTGGGCGAATCACCTCGAAGACAATTCTTGGCGGACTGCATCACAGCTATTCGCGTGCGACTTATCTGAATTAGCCTATCTCGTATTCCACTAAAACTTTAACGAGCAAGGTTGGATGGCATGAAGCGATCATCAGGAATTGCAATCGAGTTGTGTTTGGCTGCTTATGAATGACACGGACTCCCAAGGTAAACTTTCAGAAGCATTCTTGAGGATAGTTGTCTAGCGTACGGGCTGGCAAAATTCCTATCTATGCTTCCCAAAAAGCTGGCGGATGAAGCAAGTAGCCAGCACAGCTTATCAGGTCCTTCGTGTTTGAGACAATGCAGGCGATCTTTTAGCCAAGCCTGGCTTTGCGGGGTGTGCGCGCCGTGCAAGGCTTCCCCGATCTCGTTCACATGCTCGGCAGCATGGGCAAAATCCAGGATGCGTATGGCGTGGGGACAATGAAAGTCAACCAAGCTCTGCTCCCACTCGGCGCCGTCCATCACGGCGGCCAGTTCCTTGGCATTCTCGAC
>JANMSY010000472.1:0-19608 GCA_031389865.1 Anaerolineales bacterium
GGCACGTTTTGGAGCCGAACAATATTGGCATGGACTTCTCGAGCATGATGGGCGGGCGGGACGTCGTTATAACGAGATCAAGCAGATGGGTGCGGAGCTGAAGCGAGTTGGAGAGAAATTTTTCGAAGCTGAAACAAGATCTAGAATTGCCATTATCCAATCCTACGACTCGCGCTTTGCCTTTCAAGTACAGGGAAACAGTGACGAGTTTGGCTATGAAAAACATATTGCCCAAATCTATAACGTGCTCTGGAAACGTAATGTCAGTGTGGATATAGTCTCCCCAATGGCAGATCTTTCCAAATATGACCTGGTCATCGCACCCGCGTTGCACATACTTACTGAGGATATCGCCGCCAACCTGCGCGAATATGTCCGCGCGGGTGGCACGCTGGTTGTCACGCCGCGCACGGGTATCAAAGACATTGATAACGTGGTGGTCAATCAGCCTTTGCCCGGTTTGATCTCAGATGTGCTTGGCATCATTGTGGAGGAGTACGATGCGCTCACTGCGGATCTTTCACAGGCGATCATTTTTAATGTGGACGAATTAGCCGGGCAGACGCTTCCAGTTCAGATCTGGTGCGACATCCTAGAGCCACAGGGTGCGCAGGCAATTGCTCACTATGCACAGGATTACTATGCGGGCAAGCCTGCCGTTACTCGTAACCAATTTGGTCAGGGTCATGCGATCTATCTTGGTGCCTTTGGTACTGATGCTTTCTATGAGTCCTTTTTTGGCTGGTTATTAAAACAAAAAAATATCCAGAGTGATATTGAAGCCCCCACAGGCGTGGAAATTTCCAAACGTTTGCAGGGCGACCGATCCATTTATTTTGTTTTGAATTTCACCGCCTCACCACAATTCATTAAGCTTCCCTCTGCGCATCGGAACTTGTTGGATAACACAATTGTCTCAGGAACAATTCAGGTCGGTGTAAACGATGTGCTAATTCTGGGAAGTAAGCCTAACCAAAGACAGTGTACTGCCGCTGTAGTTTCACCATTTAATGGGTGATGCATTAGAATTAGTTTCGAAAGATAAGGCACTCGGATTTTTACTATTTTATATAATGGCGAGATGCTCGTGGTTGTTGAATAACATACCTGAAGGAATAAAGCGATCTATAAATGAGATCCATTCGTTTACATAGGACTGGGGATTTACGAATACATGATGAACCTGTTCCTATCGCGGGTGCCGGTGAGAAGCTCGTCCGTATCAAGTCTGTGGGCGTATGTGGTTCGGATTTACATTGGTTCTCAGAGGGTTCGATCGGTGACGCAAAGCTGGAACGTCCGCTTGTACTTGGACACGAATTTGCAGGCGAGACAGAGGATGGTCAGCGCGTGGCGATTGACCCAGCCATCCCCTGCGGGCGTTGCGAATTCTGTGAACATGGAGATCCCAACTTATGTTCATCGCTGATCTTTGCGGGTCATGGCAAACACGATGGTGCATTGCGCGAATGGATGCCATGGAATGAGAAGAGTCTTTTCCCGATCCCTGATTCACTTTCCTTTGCAGATGGGGCGATGCTGGAACCACTTGGTGTTGCGATCCATACTGTTGATATGGGAAAGCTCAAGGCAGGGATGACTGTCGGCGTATTTGGCTGCGGACCGATTGGTCTGCTGATCATCCAAATGGCGAAACTTACAGGGGCGGCAAATATCATTGCGACCGATAAACTCGCTCATCGTGTGGACGCGGCAAAAACATTCGGGGCGAACGAAGCCTTTTTAGCGGAAGGCAGCCGCGGGCTTGGAGAGCCTGCATTGAGCACAGTCGAAATGATCCAGGCGGCGACCCATGGGCGCGGAGTCGATATGGCGTTCGAAGCAGCCGGGACGCAGGATGCTGTCGATGCATCGTTCGACGCTGTTGTCCCCGGTGGAAAAGTAATACTGGCGGGAATCCCAGACGATGACAGAACTTCATTCTCTGCATCCATCGCGCGCAGAAAGGGATTGACCATCAAACTCGTGCGGCGCATGAAGCATACATACCCGCGTGCACTCGAGTTGGTGTCGAAGGGGCTGGTGGATGTTAGTTCGCTTGTAACACATCGCTTTCCGCTTGATCAGGCCATTGAGACTTTTGAGGTGGCAAATCGACGTGAAGGCTTGAAAATCATCATTGATGTGTGAAAGTACGACTTCAAATCATGGGAGATGAACATGGATCGAAACGATAGGCAAAAAGCAATTGAGAGCGGAAAGACCCTTCTTGGCGTCGAGCTCGGATCGACTCGCATCAAGGCGGTGCTGATCAGCGAGGATCATATGCCGATCGCCTCGGGAAGCCATGAGTGGGAAAACCGACACGAGAACGGGGTCTGGACATACAGTCTCGAAGATGTTTGGACTGGCTTGCAGGAAAGCTATCGGAACCTCAGCAAAGAGGTCCTTGAGAAATACAACACACCGCTCAAAACGATTGGTGCACTCGGCTTCAGCGCCATGATGCACGGTTACATGGCATTCGACAGCGACGGAAATCTACTTGTCCCATTCCGTACATGGCGAAATACCATCACCGGACAGGCATCCGAGCAGCTCACTGAACGATTTCAATTCAATATTCCCCAGCGTTGGAGTATAGCCCATCTTTATCAGGCGATATTGAACAGGGAACCCCATATCAAGGATATCAGCCATCTGACCACGCTGGCAGGCTATGTCCATTGGAAACTGACGGGGCAAAAGGTGTTGAGCGTTGGCGAAGCATCGGGCATGTTCCCCATCGATGGCAAAATCAACGACTATGATGAAGGCAAGATCGAGATATTCAACGAACGGCTCGCCGCCAAAAGTATTTCGTGGAAGCTACAGGATATCCTGCCCAAGGTCCTCGTGGCAGGCGATGCCGCCGGCGTTCTGACCGAAGAAGGTGCAAAGCTGCTCGACCCCACGGGAGGACTACAAGCGGGTATCCCACTCTGCCCGCCCGAGGGTGACGCAGGCACAGGCATGGTCGCGACCCACAGCGTTGCAGAGCGGACCGGCAATGTTTCCGCAGGAACATCCGTCTTCGCCATGATCGTGTTGGAAAAGGCTCTTTCGAAGCTGTATCCTGAGATCGACATGGTGACGACACCTACCGGCAGGCCCGTCGCCATGGTCCATAGCAACAACTGCACCTCCGACCTCAACGCCTGGGTGGATCTGTTCCAGGAATTTACCAGGGCGCTCGGCGTAGAGATGAGTGAAGCGAAGCTGTATGAGATGCTGTACCAGAAAGCGCTAACGGGTGACGCGGATGGCGGCGGGCTGCTTGCCTACAATTATGTGTCGGGCGAGCACATTACGCACCTTGAGGAGGGACGCCCGATGTTCGTCCGTACACCTGAGAGCCGCTTCACACTTGCGAACTTCATGCGGACGCACCTATTCTCATCGCTCGGTGCGTTGAAGATCGGCATGGACATCCTGTTTGAGCAGGAACAGGTAAAGCTCGACCAACTCCTGGGGCACGGTGGCTTCTTCAAGACAAAGGAAGTGGGCCAAAAAATCATGGCAGCAGCAATGAATGTCCCCGTTTCCGTGATGGAGACCGCAGGCGAAGGTGGCGCATGGGGGATCGCATTGCTTGCATCCTATATGCTCCATAAATCAGCGAACCAGCCTTTGGAAGCCTATCTCTCGGACAGGGTCTTTGCAGGCGAAAATGGCACGACGATTGCCCCCGATCAAAATGATGTCGATGGCTTTGCGATGTTCATGGAACGCTACAAAAAGGGGCTTGTCATCGAAAGGGCGGCGGTGGAAGGGTTGAAGTAGGTCGCGTTTGTAACGTGACCGTCACGCTCAAAGCGTGACCTACAAATCGGAGAAATTATGTTGGAACGATTGAAAGAACAGGTATTTCGGGCAAATCTGTTGCTCCCCAGGCATGGACTTGTCACCTTCACCTGGGGGAATGTGTCGGGTATCGATAGGGAGCAGGGGCTTGTGGTCATAAAACCCTCGGGCGTTTCCTATGAGAACATGAAGGAGGAGGACATGGTGGTCGTGGAAGTGGAGACGGGCAGGACTGTGGAGGCAGGTTTAAAACCTTCCTCCGATACAGCGACGCACCTCGAGCTCTATAAGGCGTTTTCCAACATCGGCGGAATCGTACACACTCACAGCCGTTGGGCAACAACCTTTGCACAGGCAGGCCGCGGCATCATGGCGCTCGGCACAACGCAAGCCGATTATTTCCATGGCGAGATCCCGTGCACCCGAAAAATGACAAAAGTCGAGATCGAAGGCGAATACGAAAAGGAAACCGGGTTGGTAATCAGGGAAACCTTCCAGGGGAAAGATGCGGATGCCATCCCCGCGGTTCTTGTCCACAGCCACGGCCCATTTGTCTGGGGCATCGATCCCATGGATGCCGTTCACAATGCCGTGGTGCTGGAGGAGGTCGCGTTCATGAACTTCCACGCCATGATGCTTGAGCCAGGCATTCTGCCCATGCAACAGGAATTGTTGAATAAGCACTATCTGAGAAAGCACGGCGCAAACGCCTATTATGGGCAGGCCAAAAGGTCGTAAAAAGGAGACGCAATTATGCTTGATCTAAAACAATATGAAGTCTGGTTTGTGACGGGGAGCCAGCATTTGTATGGCCCGAAGACATTGGAAACAGTTGCTGTCCATTCGCGCGAGATTGCGGCCTCCCTGGGCGAATCGGCACATGTCCCTCTAAAGGTTATTTTCAAGCCTGTGCTGACCACGCCCGATGCAATCCGTAAATTATGCCTGGAAGCAAACTCTACAATAAATTGCGTGGGGTTGATCACCTGGATGCACACCTTCTCGCCCGCCAAAATGTGGATCGCGGGTCTGAGCCTGCTCAAGAAACCCTTCCTGCATTTGCACACGCAATACAGCCGCGAGATTCCGTGGTCAACGATTGACATGGATTTCATGAACCTGAACCAGTCCGCGCACGGTGACCGCGAATTCGGATTTATCGGAAGCCGTCTGCGCCTCGACCGCAAGGTGGTGGTGGGTCATTGGGGCGATGAAGATGTCCAGTCTGACATCGGCACATGGATCCGCGCGGCCTGTGCATGGGCTGACTGGCAGGGTGCAAGGATTGCGCGCTTTGGCGATAACATGCGCGATGTGGCTGTGACCGAAGGCGACAAGGTTGAGGCCCAGATCCAGTTTGGATATGATGTGTATGGATATGGGATCGGTGATCTGGTCAAAGCGGTCAATGAAGCGAGTGATACCGATGTAGAAAAGACGATGCAGGCATACCTGGACGAGTACGACGTCAGTGCATCCCTGCAACCCGGCGGCGAACGCAACGCATCCCTGTGTGAAGGTGCGCGTATTGAAGTGGGTATGCGTAACTTTCTAGAGACGGGTAACTTTAAAGCCTTTACCACAACGTTTGAAGACCTGCACGGCCTGGCTCAATTACCCGGGCTGGCTGTCCAGCGTTTGATGCGTGATGGCTACGGCTTCGGCGCGGAAGGTGACTGGAAGACCTCTGCACTTGTACGTGCGATGAAAGTGATGAGTGAAGGACTCAAGGGTGGTGTCAGCTTCATGGAGGATTACACTTATCATTTCAGCGCCAGCGGCGACAAGGTCCTCGGCGCACACATGCTCGAGATTTGTGAATCGATTGCATCCAGCAAGCCCAAACTGGAAATACTGCCGCTCTCCATCGGTGGCAAGGCTGATCCCGTCCGCCTGATCTTTGATGCAAATACCGGCCCGGCGATTGGCGCCTCCATCATGGACATGGGTCAACGCTTCCGCATGGTTGCCAGTGTTGTGGACGTTGTGCCAACCGATGAGCCGCTTCCCAATCTGCCAGTGGCGCGTGCCTTGTGGCTGCCGCATCCGAATCTCAAGGTCGCTGCCGCCGCGTGGATCCACGCCGGTGGCGCGCATCATACGAGCTTCAGCTACTCGGTCACTGCTGAGCACTTGCAGGACTTTGCTGATATCTCCGGTATTGAATTCCTCCTGATCGATGAGAACACCCGCATCCAGGAATTCAAGGAAAAACTACGCTGGAATGATCTGTATTATCACCTCAACAAGGGTCTGTAATTCACTTTTGACTTGTTCTCCACTAAGGATCACAATCCCGCTCGCTCCACTGACGTATCTGGAATGATGCGAGCGGAACAAAGGTACACAAAGCTTTTCCTTTGTGATCCTTGGTGCGCTTTGTGGTGAAAACATTGAAGGAAATTGATCATGCAATATCGTGAACTTGGCCGTACTGGCTGGAAGGTTTCAACGGTTTCATTTGGGGCGTGGGCGATCGGTGGCTCATGGGGAAATGTGGATGATAAAGACTCGCTGGCTGCCCTGCACCGGTCGATTGATCTGGGAGTCAACTTCATCGACACCGCGGATGCTTATGGCGATGGTCGTTCGGAGCGTTTGGTGGCGCAGCTTCGCAGGGAATGCACAGAGACCATCCATGTGGCGACCAAGGCCGGGCGGAGGCTTGATCCGCATGTAACGGATAGCTATAACCGCACGAACCTCACCGCATTCGTTGAGCGCAGTTTGAAAAATTTGAATACTGAAGCGATTGACCTGTTGCAGCTGCATTGCCCGCCGACCGAAGTCTATTACATGCCTGAAACCTTTGGCGTGTTGGATGATCTCGTGAAGGCTGGCAAGTTGCGCCATTACGGCGTGAGCGTCGAAAAAGTGGAGGAAGCACTTAAGGCCATTGAATATCCCAACGTGCAGACGGTGCAGATCATCTTTAATATTTTCCGCCAGCGGCCTGCTGAGCTGTTCTTTGCCGAAGCGATGCGCCGCAAGGTGGGTATTCTGGCGCGCGTGCCGCTCGCCAGTGGGATGCTGACCGGTAAACTGACTGCCAGCTCCCGCTTTGAAGCTGATGATCACCGTGCCTACAACCGTCACGGTGAATCCTTTGATCGCGGCGAAACGTTTGCAGGAGTCGATTATGACACCGGTCTGCAGGCCGTCGAGGAACTGTGTGCACTTGTCCCTGACGGTTGGAGCGTTCCGCAGTTTGCCTTGCGCTGGATTTTGATGTTCGATGCTGTGACCTGTACAATTCCTGGAGCAAAAAATCCCGCCCAGGCTGAAGATAATGTCAAGGCAGCCGAACTGCCCGCGCTGCATTCTGCCACCATGGACAAGGTCCGCGCGATCTATGATGCCCGTATCCGCGATCTGGTTCACCACTATTGGTAAGCCCTCTTTCTGGAACCGCCCGAAGATGGACGTTCCAAAGGACGAGATAAAAATGAATAAACGCATCTTAAAAAATGACTCTTTGCAAATCGAATATCTTGATACTTCACTGCGCATTACTGGATTCATCCCGGCCGGCAAGCCTAATATGCTTGCTGTTCTGAGTGACCAGGCTGGGGTCTCCACGCCCTATGGCAGGTTCCACTTCCGCGGTGGGCATCGTTTATGGCATTCGCCAGAAGCCATGCCGCGCACATACATGCCTGATGATGAGGGTGCCACGATCAGTGAAGTTCCCAACGGCGTGCGGATCGAAATGCCCGCCGAACCCTGGACGCACATTGCCAAATCGCTTGAGATCCAGTTGAACCCC
The DNA here is from genome assembly GCA_031389865.1 of Anaerolineales bacterium. Classification (GTDB taxonomy): domain Bacteria; phylum Chloroflexota; class Anaerolineae; order Anaerolineales; family Villigracilaceae; genus Defluviilinea. Next base: position 7,571 of record JANMSY010000472.1, read on the forward strand.
GATCAGCCGCAGGTTATTCTTCGCCACGAGCTTCGAAACGATGGGCCCTGGTCTGTGGAATTCGCTCCCTGGGCATTGACCATGTCCCGGCTGGGAGGTGTGGCAATTTTCCCTCAAGCCCAGGGAAATGCCGATGAAGCTGGATTACTGGCAAACCGACATTTGTCCATCTGGCCCTACACTCGTATCAGCGATCCGCGCCTGACCTTGCGTGACGATTTTATTCTCGTTCATGCAACACCGAGCCTGCCCCCGTTAAAAATAGGGTACTTCAACCCTCACGGCTGGATGGCGTACTGGCTGGACGGTGTTCTATTTGTGAAACGATACGATGCACATTCCGGCCTGCGTTACCCCGATCATGGTTGCAACTCTGAGACGTACTGCAATGACGAGTTTATCGAATTGGAGTCGCTGGGGCCACTCAATTGGGTCGCGCCGGGTCAAACCTTATTCCATACAGAAATATGGGAGATCCATGCCAGCCTCGATGTGCCTTTTATTCCGAATGAGATTCAGGAATTGATAAGCGGAAAATCATAGCAGGTTTATTGATAGCAAGAGTGGATAATTGTGTGGGCTTGCCCTATAGTTTCACCACGGAGTACACGGAGAACACAGAGAAAACCTTCTAAATTCTCCGTGAACTGTATTGGTCAGGAATAGGGCGAACACAAACTCTGGTGCTTTGAGCAGTTTTGCGATGAAATCGCCCTTTGTTTTGTTCGAGATTACCTTAAGACGGAAACATGAAACTGTTCACCCTTTACCTGATGAATACAAAATTCTCCGTGAACTCTGTGTTCTCTGTGGTGAGAAGAGATATGGGCCATTCTTTTAGCCACTCTTTTGGTAGCCCCATCGGGAAAATATAGCAGCATGAGGTAAAATTATTTTTACAGTCTCAAAGATTTGCCAGGAAACCGCTCATGTCTCAAGTTGACTTGTTCAGCCCAACCCCAAATCGATTCGAGTCTCTCGAAGAGCTGATCAGCGCGCTCATGCACATGACGGACGATCCGCTGGCAAAGGCAGGCACCAACGTTGTCGTCAGCCGAGGCAACCCAAATGCCAGGCTGTTGATCGTCGGTGAGGCTCCGGGGCCGGAGGAAAATATCCGTGGGAAGCCATTTGTCGGTCGTGCGGGTCAGATGCTCGATAAGATCCTTCAGTCGGCAAATTTTGATCCGGAAACGGATGTGTATATTACCAACTCGATATTTCGGATGCCACCGGGCGAGGATGGTAAAGCTTTTCGGAAACCGACCGATGCAGAGATTGAATATTACCGTCCCTATGTCTTTGAGATGATCCGCCTGGTGAATCCGCTTGTGATATTGTTGACCGGCAATGTGGCCTCCCAATCTGTTATCAAAAAGACCGGTATCACCAGCCTGCGCGGAAAGTGGACCCAGATGGACGGGCGCTGGATCATGCCCATCTTCCATCCATCCTACCTGTTGCGCAATCCTACAAGAGACCCGGGCTCTCCCAAGGCGCTGATGTGGGAGGATATTCGTGAAGCGCGCAGGAAATACGATGAGCTGACCGCAAGCGGCGCTGCTTCCTAGTCGTACCCATCGACCTGACTACACTGTCCACTAGGACAGTGCAAACTCCTCCTTTGATAGGGGGAGTTTTTCTTTGGGGGATGTATCCTTGCAATACTGGGTTGCTTTGAAACCATATAGGAGCATAAACATGCTGCAGGCACGCGTTCAACAAACCCGCTCACGTCTGATTCTGATTCTTGTTTCACTGATCCTCGTCGTTTTGCTGGGCCATTTTGCGGCACGGCTCTTTGTGTCTCTGTTGGGTGATTGGGCATGGGTGGGTACGTCGCTTGTCTACTGGGGAAGTTTGATTTCGATCATAGGGTTCGTGGCAGCCTGCTTTATGGATGGGAGGACATGAGCGAAAAATGGCGATTCAGTTCTGTATACTCTTATGGCATACCGTGAACTGTGATAGTACTTAAAAAAACGGAGGCCCAATGAAAACCTTATCTCTTTCCTTCCTGATCCTGGTTGTATTACTCGGCAGTTCCTGTGCCCCTGCTGCGACCGCAGTACAGCCAACGCAACTGGCAAACACCCCAACCGTTGCTGTTCCAACAGAAGTCTTTCGATCCATGAACATGATCAAGATTTCTGGTCCGTCACTGGCAGAGAATTTGGTCGGAGAGCCTGCTGAGCGGACGATCTATGTCTATCTGCCGCCTTCCTACAATACATCCGATCGGCACTACCCGGTCGTCTATTATTTACCCGGCTATGGTGATAGCGCCATGACCGGCTTCCGACTGCCCGGTGACATGGACTCTCTCATGGAGAGTGGCAAGATCAATGAGATGATTTTTGTGGTCTCCAGTGGAGACAGCAAGCCGGGCGGCAGTTTCTATGTCAATTCACCGGTGACCGGCAACTGGGAGGATCATATCGTCAACGAGGTGGTTGGCTATGTGGACAGTCATTTCCGCACATTACCCCAGGCGGAATCACGCGGCATTGCCGGGCACTCCATGGGCGGGTTTGGCGCGCTGAATATTGTCATGCGTCACCCGGATGTGTTCAGCGCTGTCTACAGCATGAGCCCGGGCCTGTTCGATGAAAGCGGATTGGAAGAGTCGTTCATGTTTTCCAGTGAACCTACGATCAGAAATTTTGTGAAGTATGAAGAGCAACTGGCTTCCCTCTCATTGGAGAATGCTCAAAAGAGGATGCTCTCATCACCGCAGGAATTTGCACTTGCCTATGGTTATGCCTTCGCTCCAAATGCGGACCGGCATCCACCATATTTTGATTATCCCTATACGGAAGTCGACGGTATGCTGGTGCGCGATGACGCAGTTTGGAAGAAATGGGAGAGTGGCTTTGGCGGTATCGCCGAGGAAACCGCACAATACAAGCAGAACCTGTTGCAGCTCAAAGGCATCGTGGTCGATTATGGCATCCATGATGAAAACCCATGGATACCAAAAGGCTGTGTCTACTATGGTGAACAACTCACTGCAGCGGGAATTCCAGTGAAGGTGGAAAGTTATGATGGCAACCATTCCAATCAACTGGGTCAGCGGATCAGTGATTTTATGCTGCCGTTCTTTTCAGGAATTCTAAAATTTGAATAAAGAGGAAAAACAGAGCGAAAGCAACCACTCTGTGTATATGCAAAGGGCGTGGGCATGAATACTTCTACGCCCCTGGCTTTTCGGTTGTGTGTTCTTCATGAGGCTTGATGCTTTTAAAACTGCGATAAAGGCTGAAATCATAGATAAGTTTGAGGACACCAGCAATAATGAACGGGGCCGCGGCCAGAGAGGGGATGCCTACAAGCGGAGCCGAAAAGAGAGGCGCCATCGACGCGCCCAATGTGCGGGCGATGCCGGTCACCCCGGCAGCCGAGGAGCGTTCCTCGGGCGAAACAACAGAGAGTGTATAGGATTGGCGCGTCGGTACATCCATCTGCGAGATGCTGAATCGTATAAGGAGCATTGTGATGGCCAGAGGCAGGTTTGGCATGAGCGGGACAAGGATCAATAGAATATTGGATGGCACATGTGTCCAGACCATGGTATTGAGCAGTCCGACCTTGCTGGCGATCCATGCCGCGGAAAGTGCCGAAATTCCTGCGAGAATATTTGCGCCGAAAAAGATTGCTCCGAGCGTGGCAGGGTTGACTCCATAGCGCAGGTGGAACCAGTACGCCATAATGCTTTGCACCACAAAGCCGCCCGCGAAAGCATCCACAGAGAATAATGCCGCGAGTCTCAGGATCGTTTTGCTCGAACTGCCCAGCCCGAGCAGGTTGACTTTTCCCTTTTCATTTTCGCTGAACGGTACTTCAACGAGGGGTGAGACGAAATTAAACATCAATACAAGAATCAGTCCCAGCAGGGCGTAGATCAGGATCACAACTCGATAACTCGACAGGGGAGTGCTGCCTCCCAGTTGCAGGATCTGCGCCAGCCCGCCTCCGACCAGGCTGCCCAGAGCGGTGGCAAGCGACCCTGCCAGTTGATACCAGGCGAAGACCTGTGTGCGCCTGGCTCCGGGCACCGTCTGAGCCAGCGCTGATTGTTCAATGGCAAGAAAGGGACCCACTTCATTCCCACTTGGGCTGATGACGCCGATCGTCGCGGCGAACAGAAGCAGGGTGAAGTTGCGCGTGACCGCAAACAGGATTCCAGCGAAGATCATCAATATCGCACCGATCAGGAGCATGCGCTTGCGTCCAATGCGGTCGGCGCGGGTGGTGATCCATAACGAGATTAGCGTGTCGCCAAGCAGGGTCAGGGTAAGCAATAAGCCGATTTCAGAATCGGACAGCCCCGCTTCGGACAGGTACAAGGCCAGAATAACAGCCAGCAGGCCATAGGAAAACATCCGCACGATGCGCGTAGCAAAGAGCAGACGGACGTCGGTATTGGTTGACATGGTTAGTTGTCACCGCTCTTTGCCACGTCCAGTTTGCACCAGGCATACAGCGCGTCGTATACGTCGAATTGACGCGCGAGATTTTCATGGTCATCGGGGAATCGCAAGCCATAACCAGTGGCAATCGCTTCCAATCCGCGTGCAAGCGGGTCACTGTCAATATCCTCTGCAACATCCGCTGCATGGACGATTGTAGCCAGCCGCAATAGCGCTGCATCTGTCAACTCATATTTCAGAAGTATCGACTCAAACGAGCAGCGCCCCTCATGATGACCCAGCTCAACACCGGGAGCATCAAAAGGAATTCCATTTTTCTCCTTTGCTACCTGATCAATTTGATTCTTGGGGACAAAAAGAAATTCAGCATCGCTATCTATAAAGCGTGTGATCAACCACGGGCAGGCAACACGGTCCACGTGGACGTGGGAACGGGTGATCCAAAGCATGGGAACCTCCAGAGATGATGATTTGTTTCTTCATGGTTCGTTTTCCGGGAGTGGCTAAAAGAATGGGCCATATTTCTTCTCACCACACACCAGCCCCGGTCGGGTGGTGCCGGGGGAGAACACAGAGTTCACGGAGAATGTAGAAGGTTTTCTCTGTGTTCTCCGTGTACTCAGTGGTGAAACTATTGGGCAAGCCCACATAATTATCCACTCTTCGTTTTCCTCTGCGCCACTTGAACGTACAGATTATATAATGCCCACGGTCACAAATTGCGCTTTCCCACCTTTGAAAAAGCGCAATTTGTGACCGCCCTGGGTATAGTATCGGTTTTGATAATCAGTATGCATGTACAGATATATACGTTCAAAGATCATATTTTCCGTTTATGAAGATTTGCCTGGATGGGTTCGCCATTGGACTCCCAAAACTGCCTCTTGAAATTTATTTGAAAAGTGCTATGATTGTTTATGAGCGATTGTGATTGAATATGACTGATTTCATTCCCACTCCTGAACGGCAACGACAGATCCTTTCCCTGCTTACGCGGCAGGGCCGGTTGAGTGTGGCGGAGATTGTCGAACAGTTTTCGATCAGTCAAGCCACAGTACGTCGCGATCTTGAGTCACTGGCTTCGAAAGGCAAGGCCCAGCGTGTGCATGGCGGCGTTATCTCTGTGAGACAGGCTCCGCCCGAACTGCCTATTCTGGACCGTGAAAATGAGCAGGCCGAGGAAAAGGCACGCATCGGCCGCGCAGCCGCGAGCCTGGTCGCGGATAAAGAGACTGTATTCCTGGGCTCGGGCACGACCGTGCTCGAAGTGGCTCGCAATCTACGGGACCGAAAAAGCCTGACCGTGATCACCAATTCCCTGCCCGTGCTGAATACGCTGGCGAGCCTTGAGGAGATCACGGTCATTTCATTAGGTGGAATGTTGCGCGAGAGTGAGCTTTCATTTATTGGGCACATTACCGAGCAGGCGCTGGCAGAGGTCCGCGTGGACAAGGTCTTTATGGGGACGCGTGGCTTGAGTCTCGAGCATGGCCTCACCAATGAGTATTTGCAGGAAACACTGACCGACCGCGCCATCCTGAAGATCGGACGTGAAGTCATTATCGTGGCTGACCATACGAAAGTGAACCGTGTCGCTACGGCGTTGCTTGCTTCGTTGAATGCGATGAGTATACTGGTCACCGATTCGAAGGCTGATAAAAAATTTGTGCAGGCATTGAAGAAGCAGGGCATACCGATCGTAATCACGTAGGTCACGCCTGCACATGACCCACCCTGGAGAGCCATGCTACTAAAAGACTTTCATCCTCAATCCAAACTCGTCACAAAAACCACCCTGGTGGATAAGCCGCGCTTTCCGGTCATCGACGCGCACAATCATCTGGCGGAACCTTTCGGCGGGGGATGGGATCACAAGCCAATCTCTGAATTACTGGACCTGCTCGATGAAGCAGGCGTGACCCATTATGTGGACCTCGACGGCGGCTGGGGTGAGGAGATCCTCGAGAGCCATCTCGATCATTTCAAGAACGCCGCGCCGGACCGCTTCCAGATCTTCGGCGGTGTGGACTGGTTGAAGTGGCGCATGATGGGTGACGCGTTCCCCGAGTGGGCAGCGCAGCGTTTACGTGCACAGAAGGAGCGCGGCGCAGAAGGGTTGAAGATATGGAAGCCGCTCGGATTGCATGTGGAGGACCACAATGGCAAACTCGTGGATGTGGATGATGAACGACTCGTCCCGATCTGGGAGACGGCCGGTGAACTGGGTTTGCCTGTGCTGATCCATGTGGCGGACCCGGTTGCTTTCTTCGACCCAATCGATGAAATGAACGAACGCTGGGAGGAGATCGGCGAGCACCCAGACTGGGCGTTTACCAGCCCGCCATTCCCATCGTTCATGCACATCCTGAATGGACTTAAAAATCTCGTGACGCGCCATCGCAATACGACATTTATCGGTGCGCATGCCGGTTGTTACGGGGAAAACCTCGGCTGGGTGGGACAAATGCTTGATGACTGCCCAAACTATTACATAGATATTTCCGCTCGGCTCGGCGAATTGGGACGACAGCCTTACACGGCACGGAAATTTTTCATCCAGTATCAGGACCGCATCCTGTTCGGCTCGGATATGAGTCCTGATCTGGATGCCTATCGCCTTTATTACCGCTTCCTGGAAACAGACGATGAATACTTTAACTACAACACGAGCGAAGTGCCCGGGCAGGGACGCTGGTATGTGTGCGGCATGTACCTGCCGCAGGATGTATTGAAGAAAGTGTATGCAGGGAACGCCAGAAACGTTTTGAAAATTACATAAATGATGAAAGAAAAAAGATGCAAGCAATAAACTATCACACCTACAATGAGATCAAGTCACAGACGGATGCCTGGGCACAGGCGATCGGATTGACGCGGGCGGCATCGCTCCCTACGGCGGACAATTATCAGCAGGTCATTTTTACAGGCTGTGGCTCAACGTATTATCTGTCGCTGGCCGCTGCAGCGTTGTATCAGGAACTGACAGGCTGCGCAGCGCGAGCCGTCCCAGCCGGGGAACTGTTGTTGAATCCCAAAACCGTAGTGCGAGATAATATCCCGCAATTACTCGTTGCCATCAGCCGTTCCGGGACAACGACCGAAACTGTCAAAGCAGTGGAGAAGTTCAAAGCAGAGCAGCGCGGGGAAGTCATAGTCATTAGCAATTACGATGAAACTCTTTCGCGATTGGCGGATGTGAATATCGTCATCTCAAAGGGACAAGAGGAATCGGTCGCCCAGACGCGTTCGTTCGCCTCGATGTATGTGGCAGCGATGGTGTTTTGTGCACGGATGGCAGGCCGGGAAGATTTACTGAGTACGATGGTGAAATTGCCAGAAGCGGGAAATTCGGTCATTGATCATTATGAATTATTTGCAAAAGAGATTGGGGAAAATCTGAATTTTGATCGCTTTTATTTCCTTGGTTCCGGTATTCGGTATGGACTCGCGAGTGAGATCAGTCTCAAGATGAAGGAAATGACCCTCTCGCATAGCGAGCCTTTTCATTTTCTTGAGTTCCGCCATGGACCAATGAGCATGGCGAATGAAAGCGCGGTGGTGGAGGGCATGCTGTCAGATGTGAACCGGGTCCATGAGGCGAAGGTGCTGTCAGAAATGAAAGCGCTCGGGGCAACGGTGGCAGCTTTCGGTGAGAATGATGCGGACGTCCGGTTTGAGTCTGGAATCCCTGAAAGTGTACGCGGCATCCTGTATCTTCCCGTTCTGCAGTTAATGGCGTTTTATCGCTCGCTGGCCAAGGGATTGAATCCGGATCGACCCAACAACCTGACCGCTGTCGTCAAGTTGGAATTTTAGGAGGTGTGGAACTACGACCTGCCTGCATTGTCTGTCGACCAAAACAAATTCAAAAGGAGAGAAAAATGAATAAGAGATTTCCCTGGATCCTGAGTTTGCTCGTCGTTGCCTCGCTGTTGCTCGCAGCATGTGGTGGGGGCGCCGCGCCCGCTGCAACCGAAGCGCCTGCTTCCGATGAGAAGATCGAGCTGCGCGTGTGGGGGCATCAGGCTCCCGCTTTCAACGAAGCGGACCAGGCCATTTTCGATGCCTTTACGGCACAGAACCCGAATGTGACCATCAAGTATGAGACGTTCCCATGGGATGTTTTCATCCAGACCATTCAGACCTCCCTGCCCGCCGGCAATACTGCGGATGTGATACTGATCCCGGGTGGTTATACCTGCCGTTACGCGGCGGGCGACCAACTGTTGGAAGTACCCGCGGATGTGATGACGCTTGACCAGGCGAAGGAGGTCTTCTTTGCCGCACCCCTGGGTGGACAGACCTGTGACGGAAAGCTGTATGGTTTCCCAGCCGAGTACAACATTGAATATGGTGGGGCATATGTAAACCCGGCTTTGTTCGAAGCTGCTGGAGTTACATATCCGCCCGCATGGGAAAACTGGGATGCAGTCTTGGAAGATGCCAGGAAGTTAACCCAGCTCGGTTCCGACGGCGTGATGACCGTTTCAGGCATGCACTACACCAACAGCGACCAGTTATTTACCTACTTCCTGGCTGGCATTATGGAACAGGGAGCCAGCTATTTTGCTGAGGATGGCAAACATTTCAACTTCAACTCACCCGAAGCCGTTGCGACCATCCAGAAGTTGATGGACATGGCCCAGCAGGACCAGATCGTTGACCCGATCATCTTTAATGCCGATAGTGAATGGGTCGGTGACTCATTCGCGCAGGGACACAATGCCATCGGTGTGCTTGGCTCGTGGTATGCAGGCGATGCAAAGCTGGCCTATCCCGACCTGAAGTTCGATTATGTCGCCCTGCCTCCGATGATGGGTGCTGAACCAAAATTTGCATCCGTGGGCGGATGGGGCTATGTGGTCGGCAAGAGCACTCAGCACGCAGACGTGGCGTGGAAACTCGCTGCCTTCCTCGGCGCAGACCCCGCGAATGTGTTGAAATTCAACTCCGTATCCGCGACCATCCCGGCTATGAAGTCTGTTGCGGCCGATGCGAAGTATGTGGAAGCGGTCCCGTTTGCCAGCGCGGTCCTGCCGATCCTGGATGCGGGCCAATATCAGGGCAACCTGACAGACCCCGATCAACTGGCGTATGAGATCGTCTACCCGACCATCCTCGACGCAGTGCAGGGTAATATCACTGCACAGGAAGCCGCCGACAGTATTAACGAAGCGGCGAATGCGATGGTGGACGCAGCCCAGTAGTTCAGTAGTCAAATAATTCGAGGGGCGGCAATGAGACACGCCGCCCCTCCTCTTTCCTCCTTCGTCTTTTATTGTTCATCCTTGTCCTTCATCCTTATCGCAGCCAGGAGCGTCCATGGACATCAGTTCTGTTTTCAAAAAAGAAACCGTCAACGGTACTGGCAAACTTATGGCAAGGCAACGCCGCTTTGCCTATACCAGTCTGGTGCCCATCCTCCTTTACATGGGTTTGTTCACCCTGTTCCCAATTGTCTTTGCCATGGTGATGAGCTTCTTCAGTTACACCCCCATCCGTGAAGGCAGTGGATTCCTCGGCCTGGGCGGGGCAAATCCCTTTGTCAGCATTGACAACTACATCGAATTGTTGACGGGTACCGGTAAGCCCGCTGAAGTATTCCGTCTCGCGGTCAGGAATACCTTCCTCTTCACTGCACTTGTCCTTCCGCTGAATCTGGTGATCACACTGCCGCTCGCGGTCCTGCTGGAAAGCATCGGCGAGCGGTTCAAGACCTTATTCCGCGCCATTTATTTTCTTCCCACCATTTCATCGTCTGTCGCCATCGTCATTATCTGGTCGTATATCTATGCGCCGGGCTGGGGACTTCTCAGCCTGATGTTCAAAGCCGTGGGTCTTGTCCCGCCCAAATCCTGGCTGCAGGACCCGAGCACAGTTTACTTTGGCGTACCGCTGGCGATGATCGCCGTGGTGGTCGCGCATGTCTGGCAGGACTTCGGCTACAACCTGGTCATCTTTGTCGCGGCACTGCAAAGCATTCCGAAGACCTTGCGAGAGGCCGCACGCGTGGACGGAGCCAACGTCTGGCAGGAATTCTGGCTCGTGGTCGTCCCGCTTCTCCGCCGGACCGTTTTGCTGACCAGTGTTCTAACGGTCATCTCCTCCCTTCAGGTGTTTGTCATTTTCCAGCTGCTGACGCGCGGCGGCCCCAAGAATCAAACGCAGACGATGCTCCTGAGCATCTACGAGAATGCCTTCCGTTTTGCCAATAACCTCGGCCTATCCGCCGCGATGTCGATGATCCTGTTCATTATTATTTTGACCCTTACAGTAACTCAATTCCGCATCCTCCGAACGGAGTGGGAGTACTAACATGGTCACACCTCCCGTCAAACGCCCCTCGGCAGGTTTTATCCTGGGTAAATCAGGCGTGTATGCCGTCCTCATCCTCGGGCTGGTTGCCACGCTTCTGCCGTTCTTCTACATCATGGTTTCCTCACTCAAGACGGATGCGGAGCTTCGCAAAACACCGCCCGATTTTTTTCCGCAGCAGCCAACCTTCAAACATTACACCGACATCCTGACCGATGAACGGATTCCGCTGGAACGCAATGTGCTTAACAGCGTCTTTGTCTCGCTGGCGCGCGTTGTGATCACACTTTTCACCAGTTCCTATGCAGGTTATATTTTTGCGAAGTATCATTTCAAAGGCAAGAACCTTGCCTTCGGGGTCATTCTTATTCAGATCATGATTCCGTTTCAAGTGGTCATGATCCCGAACTACCTGTTGGTGGTCAGGCTGGGTCTGATCGACTCTCTTTGGGCACTCATCATTCCATCCATGGTGGACGCGTATGGCATCTTCATGATGAAGCAGTTCATCGAGTCGATGCCCACCGAATTGATGGATGCAGCCCGCATGGACGGCGCCTCCGAATTTGGGATCTATTCCCGCATCATCCTGCCCCAAATGGGACCGCCGCTCGCCTCCCTTGGCATCTTCACCTTCATGGCAACCTGGAACGATTATCTCTGGCCGCTGATCGTCCTTACATCCCCTGAGAAACGTACCATCCCTCTTCTGCTTGTTTGGTTCCAGACACAGCATACTTCCAACCAGGGACTCATCCTCGCCGCTTCGATCCTGACTCTCCTGCCCATCTTCTTCGTCTACATTTTCCTCCAACGCTGGATCGTGGACCAGGCGACTCAATCCGCATTTAAGTAGACATGAAACGACTCTCTCTCCTCTTTCTTCTTTCTCTTATGACATCCTGCGTCTCGCCTCAAACCGGACCCGAACCCGATACCGTACCTCACGCCTACATTTCCTCTGACGCGCCCATCCTCAACCCCGAGCGCGGATTCTTCACCCCTCATATTCTCCCAGGCCCGGCGGGGTTCAGTTCCACCCGCCTGTTGGGGAACACCCTCGTCCATCTCAACATTCGCCTCGACGAGTGGCGTGAAACGGATATCCCTCAGGATGCGCTTGATGGATTCGACACGAACTTCGCTGACATCCGCGACGCGGGCGTCAAGGCCATCATCCGTTTTGCTTACAATGAGGGACCCTGGCCGAATTCCGAACCCGATGCAAGCAAAGTCCAGATCCTGCGCCACATTCAGCAATTGACTCCGCTCCTGCAAAAGAACGGGGATGTC
>JANMSY010000487.1:0-9441 GCA_031389865.1 Anaerolineales bacterium
TTCCAACTCATGGGGCGCCTATGATGAAGTCAATGCCACCTGGGATGATTTTGTGCAGTTTCCCTTTGAACTCAATACAAGGAAAACCCTGCACACACTTGCCACTCAGCTCCTCCTCAATGGCATTGTGGACGCGAGCGATTGTCCTGCAGGCGGCTTGAGCGTGGGCTTGAACTGGCCCACTGCCTGTGGCCTGGAGCGCGCCTCCAGCAAAATGATCGAGTGGCAGAACCAGTACGATGAATATATCTGGCTGGCCAGCAGGGATGTGGGGATCCCGCCGAAGATCCTGAAGACGCTGATCGAGGTTGAATCGCAGTTCTGGCCCGGCAACCAGCGCTTTTACATGGATGAATTTGGGCTGGGTCAGATCAATCAACTGGGCGTGGACGTCCTATTACGGAAAGACCCCACTTTGTATCAGCGGGTCTGCCCAGGCGTGCTAGCCAATTGTACGCAGCCATATGTCAGCCTTGATCGGGCACAGCAGGCGATGATACGTGGCGCGGTAGTCAGCCTGACAGATGCGACCTGCCCCACCTGTGAATATGGGCTGGATCTCAATAAAGCCAAGGAAAGCGTTTTAGTGATCGCCATGATCCTCAAGGCGAACTGCCAGCAGGTGGATTTCATAATGGATCAGGCTGTTGCGCCCGACCCCGACGCAGATGCCGCCACTGCAACTGCTGTAGCGGCAGCAGTTGCCACGTCGATCGCCGAGGGTGAATCCGTCGTTACAAATTACGAGGATCTTTGGCGATTTACACTGGCATCCTATCACAGTGGCCTGAGCTGCTTCCAGGATGCAGTGATCGCCACGAAAAAAGATAACCGCCCGGTTACGTGGGAGAACGTTGGCGATGCATTGAAATGCAAGGGTGGCAAGGATTACGTGGATGGTTTCATGGAGACTCTGTTCGTGTTCGATACGTACCGCTATCGAGTGCTGGAAGCCGATAGCGCCATTCCCGCATCGACCCTTGTCCCGACCCGAACCCCGATCGCAACGCCTACGGTGTTCATTTCAAATGCGCAGGTCAGGGTACAGGTATTCATGGATCGTAATGGAAATACATCTCCGGATGCCGGCGAGTGGATCGACTCGATGAGCGTGCTGTTGACCACATCCGGCAATGATCAGATAACGCAACGCACTCAGAATGGCATTACAGTCTTCGATATGACAGGGTATGAGCCGGGTATCGGCATCAATGTCAGCTTACCGGGCCTATATCGCGACGAAAGTTTTGTCCTGCCAGAGCAGGGCGAGGTATTGGTTACATTCATGTTTGAACAGCCTGTATTACCCACCAGCCTTCCGTAGCGAGATAAGACCATGTCAAAGAAAAAACTAAATAAAAACATATTTGAAGATGCAGAAATTGTGCCGGCTGAGGTACATGCCCGATCAACGGAAGCAGCCCGGGCTGATATAGAGCATGACGCGCCTATTCCTGATTTGAACGAGGCGAATACGCAGGAAACGCTCGTACACGCGGAGTCCCCTGTTACAGTGGAGCCAACCGATCAGGCTGCCGATGATATTCTGGATGATGTGCGGCGTTCCCTGATCGAAGGTGAAGCGCATGAGAAAGAGGAGCAGCCGAAGTGGTGGCGTCGTATCGGTAAGGGGTCGCGCAAGAGCGCCGCAGATACGGAAAAACCAAAGGTCGTTGAGGAAGTGGAATGGCCGCGTTTGGATGCGATGGAGCCTGCCGCCCAGCAGGATGAGCAGCCGGAGCCGGAGGATCAATACCAGGACGAGATCGATCAATTGATCAATTTGCTTGACACAGACGAGATGGTACCCGAGAGACCTGTTCCCGTGGTCGAGGAGATTCCCGCCGAACCCGAAAAGGTGATCGACATTGAAGAGCTAAAAAAACAGGCATTTCAACACAGGCCCTCCGAAAATGATTCGGAGAGTCTGAGTGAAGTGCGCGCGATTGCCCTGGAAGATGGGGAGGAAGTTTTTGTTGAAGTCCAATCCACGAAGCAGGATCCGCTCGAAGAGCGCCTGAACGCGCTGGAGAATGCTCTCAGACCCTACAGGCGCTATATTAATTTTACATTTGCCTTTTTAGGCCTTGTGATGGCAGTCATCGCGGCAGCCTTGATTTTCAATGTCTATCAGAGATCCTTGCCGGAACCTCCTCCCGCGGAAGTTTCCAACCTGCCATTCCCAACATCGGTAAGCCTGCCGGGTGGCTGGGCTTTCAACCTCGGCACGGGTTCGCTGGTCGATGGAAATTGGAATCCAAAGGGCGCAGAATGGCTGGAAGGCACAGAGGTCTGCCGCTGGGTTGCCCTTCCGTGGAGCCGCCAGGTGGAGGCAGTGGTTCGCACTTTGAATGCAGATGACCCGATTGTGCTTGGGATGAGCAATAATGATAAATTGACCTACAAGGTGTATTCCATCGAGCAGTTGAGCCCGCAGGAGATGCAGAAATTGGACTCCAATTCGCCCTGCCTCCTGGTCGTGCTGGCGGAACCGGGCGCGGAAAAACGCTGGGTACTTACTGCCTTGCCTTAATTCGTCCAAAAGGAGGACCGTCCTCGTAATGGATGCCGATGAAGGCAGCCGCCATTTTCTCCTTCACTTCCCTATAAGACGAATGTTCAGGTAAAGCATTCCCCCTCGCTCCATAGGAGGGGAGCTTTATGCCGGTAAACCGCCAGAATATATTGATGCATCCTGGATTCCCAGGCGCATCCACCTTGATCATCGAGCAGGCTGCACATGTACTCCTGCTGGCGGGATACAAACTGTTTCCAGATGAAAAGGTTACAAATCAATTACATTTTGTAACTTAACTTGCTTTGAATCGTCTTGCCCTTGAATTGGCGGTACTACTCATTCTCTCATCATCGCTGCCACAATTAAATAAGGATAATTTCGGGGTGCGTAGACCCGGAGACGAAATCTGGTCGCAAAACCCTTTGGGGTGTAGTCTCTGGCGAGCAATAGCGAAACCGACCCGCCAGGGCGAGCCGGTTTTTCGTTAATACCAAAACAGCAGGAAACCATCTGAACCATGTTGACCCATTACATTTCACAAAAACGAAAATACCCCAATGAGCGTGCCCAAGCCATGGTGGAGTTCGCACTTGTCCTGCCCATCCTGATGCTGCTGCTGATCGGGATCTTTGAGGTTGGCCGTATGGTCTTTGTCTACTCGGCGGTGCACAATGCCAGCCGGGAAGCAGTGCGGTTTGGTTCGGCGATTGGATATGACGATACAGGCGTGATCAAATACAAGAACTGTGCAGGGATCAGGGGGATGGCACGGCGTTCTGCTTATTTTTTGAACTTAACGGATGCAGCTATCACGATTACCTATGACCACGGCCCCGGCACAGCCGTGTTCCATACCTGTACAGGTACTGTTGATCCTGGATATTTTGTTAAGTCCGGAGATCGGATCATTGTCCAGGTGACCGGGCAATATCGTCCCTATACTCTGTTGATGCCTTTCGGTGCGAGATCATTTGTATCCCGGAGTGCTAGGACCATCCTGGGATTTGTTGGAATTCCGGGCAACACGGCAGTACCAACGAGCACTTTGAACGCGACGGCTATCGTGCTGTCTTATACACCAACAGAGACCGTAACCAGCACGCCCACCGAGACCCCAACCAATACACCACAGTCGCAGGGTCCGGGCGCTACACTAACCGCGTTTTACATCACCCCAAATAGTCCTACCCCAGCGGATACACCCACCTCGGTACCTACTGCAACTCCAGTGGACACGTTGACTCCCACGCCTACAGCAACTCCGACGGTTACAGGAACGCTAACCGATACACCAACGCCAACGGATGCACCCACGGCGACACCTTGATGAGCACCTTACAGTTTGTTGTGTTGCAGTGTCACCACGCTGGGGCATTCAAGAGCCATTAGCCATCATGAGCAAGGAGAATAGAACATGAAACACAAATACTTTACGGAAAGTGCCCAGGCTTTGATCCTGGTTGCCCTGGGAGCAATTGGGCTCTTTGGGATTGCAGGACTGGCGATCGATGGCAGCGCTAAGTTCTCAGATCGGCGCCACGCGCAAAATGCCGCGGATACTGCGGCTCTGGAAGGCGCGCTATCAATGGCAAGGGGACAGGTAAACTGGAACATAGATGCACTGGACCGTGCTCTTGAAAATGGCTATGATGATGACCACACTTCAAATGAAGTGGAAGTTCACAGCCCGCCGATCAGTGGTGCGTATGCATGCTCCAGCCCTAACAACAATATTCGCTTTGACTGCAACGATTACGTGCAGGTGATCATTGATTCTCACGTGGACACTTACTTCGCACGCGTTGTGGGCATTTTGCAGACCCATAACCATGTGGAGGCGGTGGCTTCCAAAATCACAAGTGATAATTATTTTAAAATCGGTGGAAGTGCAGTGGTTGCCTTGAATCCGGAAGGCTGCGCTTTGATGGCGCAAGGCAACACCAACGTCCAGGTGGTTGGCGGTGGTCTGTATTCCAATTCAGCCTCAAGCTGCTCATTTAAGAAAGAAACCTGTGCGGGAACGACTAATATTGATGCGGATGCACTTGGGACTGTAGGCACCATCTCCATGGTGGGTGGCGCTTCTCTCAACACCGGATGTCTGCCCGATGCTAATTTAGCGCCAGGCGCGGCAATACAGCTTCCATTTCCTCCCCCCTGGGATGAGATTACACCGCCTGCTCAGTGCTCACAGCCAACCATCAACATTACCGGTAATCCATCCGCAGCGGTTCTTTCGCCCGGGCATTACACCGCCATGCCGCCCAAAAACAATATGAAGGATATTACATTACAGCCAGGGATTTATTGCATAGATACCGATATTACTATTGGCTCTACTGATTACATACGTGTTACAGGAACATTCGGAGTGAGTCCGGGGGTAATGTTTTATATCAAACCCGGAGGCTCATTTAAGTTTAACGGTGGTTCCCGGGCCCAGCTTTGGGGTATGACGCCGGCGCAGGTGGCTCTTGATCCGACCCTCGCACCTTATAAGAACTATGTGATCTATGCTGCCCCGGATTACGCCAGCGGTACACCGCAGACCTGCAACATCAATGGAGGTTCGGGGAGCGCATTCAAGGGCACTATTTACGCCCCCTATTGCAGTATTACAATGAATGGTGGCAGTGGTCCGAACGGATTCCAGACCCAAATCATTGGGTTTGATGTGAAGTTTAGCGGAACTTCTGACATCTATTTAACATACGATTCATCTTCTAGCCCTACTTTCGACATCCCCATACAGATAGGGTTGACGAAGTAGGGAACGTTTTAGCATGGACCGGCAACCATAGAAGGTCCATGATTGTGTTTCAAAATTTATAGGAATGTTTCACGAACTCTAGATTCGTGGAACATTCAATTTCCTGGCGGCTCGCTCCTGCCAGAAAAAGGAGGTTACCAGATATTTTGCAGGTTCGGAACAAGTGAATACATCGAAGAAAGGTACACAAACTATGCAACCAATTATTTTTTCCACAGAACGTGGACAAGCATTAATTCTTATTACTTTGGCAGCGATTGGCTTGTTTGGGATTGTAGGTTTAGCAGTTGATGGCACCGCAAAATTTTCGGACCGGCGTAACGCTCAAAATGCAGCGGATACTGCTGCGTTGGCTGGCGCGCTGGCGAACATTAGAGGTGAATCGCAATGGAAGGTGAATGCGCTGGATCGGGCTCTGGAGAATGGCTATGACGATAATCATGTCTCCAATGAGGTGGAAGTATATGCATGTGATGAAGTCGACGCCAGTTGTGGGCCTTATGTTAATGACCCCCAATTTGTTCAGGTGATCATTACATCACATATCAATACATATTTTGCGCGTGTGATTGGCATAGATCAAACCCATAACACCGTCCAGGCTGTAGTGATGGCCCAGGAAGAGTATACTGGAGCGCTCTATGGAGGAGCCTCCATTGTGGGCCTGGCACCAGATCAATGCAAAACGATCTTGCTTTCCGGCAGTGGTCAGACCCATATTGACGGTGGTGGCATTTTCTCGAACTCAAACGTGAATTGTGGTGTAACACTTCAAGGAAGTGCCAATATTAGCATGGATGGCAGTATTGACATGGTCGCTAATCTCTATACCAAGAATGGCAATCCTCCGTTGGGCAATATTGATGGTGGATTACATGGTAACGCCGATCAATACGATTATCCGCCACCCGCGGCAATGCTTCCCAACCCCATCTGCACTGGGAGCGCCGCTAAATCAGGCAATGCAATGACGCCCGGCAACTGGACTGGGACCTTCCCACCTAGCGGTGTCAAGACCTTGAATCCGGGAACATACTGCATCAGCGGCACTTTTAAATTAAATGCCAACGATGAACTGTCGGGAACAGGTGTTACTATTTTTATGCAATCGGGTGGAATCAGTTGGAATGGCGGTGCAAAAATTAAGTTATCGGCACCAACCAGCGGCGACCTGGCAGGCATGCTAATTTATGCCCCGATGAGTAACTCAAGCACAATGCGTTTTAACGGGAATGGAAGCAGCACGTTGACAGGTACGATCTTTATGCCTGCGGCTCCCATCATCTATAACGGGACCGGTAACGTTAATCCCAGCCACATCCAGATCATTGGATATACGGTCGAGCTGACTGGTGCGAGTAACACAAATGTGCTGTATCAGGACGCGGATAACTGGGATGCCAGCCTGCCTGCCCAAGTGGGCTTAATGCGGTAATATGTTTGGGATGACAACTGCCATAATGGTTGTCATCCCTTGTAGGTCGATGTTCGTCAAATCTGTTGTAAGTGAGGAGCAGTAGCATGTCAAAAAAACCAGGTGGACTGCGTGGTCCAGGAATTACGGACGCCGAACTCTTAAGACCGAGGGTCTTGAAGTATGTCATCGAACTGGCAGATGAGACGCCGCCTTTGGGTGAGCGCTATGAGGAATTGCTGAGGGATCTGATTTTCCAGGCCTATCAACAGGCAAACGGCGATCTGGGGGAGAACGAAAAGGCATTCCTGGATGATATTTTTCAGTACGCAGCGGGTTATGGCGCCATGGAGGAATTTTTTGAAGACCCGCAGGTCAGTGAGATCATGGTCAATGGACCGAACCAGATCTTTATTGAAAAACATGGCAAGTTGATCCTGACCGATGCAAAGTATGACAGTGAGGTGCAGCTGCGTCTGGCGATCAATTACATCATCAATCCGTTTGGAAGATATGTGAACTTCAAGCATCCCATGGTGGATGCCCATCTGCGGGACGGCTCGCGTGTCAATGCCATCATCCCTCCAGTGGCGCAACAGGGCTCATGTCTTTCCATCCGCCGCTTCCTCAAAGACAAGCTGGCCGTTCAGGATCTGATCGACAAGAACGCCCTCACGCAGGGCATGTCTGATTTTGTAGCAGTCTGTGTGGCAGCACGGCTAAACGTTATTGTTGCGGGGAATACCAGTTCTGGTAAAACGACCTTCCTCAACATCCTGGCGCGTGCCATCCCTGACCATGAACGCATCGTTACCATCGAAGACTCGGTCGAATTGCAGATGATGCAGACGCACAAGGTGTCACTCGAGGCGAGACCGCCTGATTACAACGGTGATGGACAGGTGACCATCCGTGACCTGGTGAAGAACTCATTGCGTATGCGCCCGGACCGCATCATTGTGGGTGAAATCCGCGGTGGCGAAACACTGGATATGCTACAGGCAATGAACACGGGTCACGATGGATCGATGACCACCGTCCACTCGAACTCACCGCGCGATACGCTGTCCCGCCTTGAAACGATGACGCTTATGGCTGGCTTCGAACTGCCCGTGCTTGCCATCCGCAAACAGATCGCTGCAGCGCTCGACCTGATCGTATATCTGACCCGTTTCCCGGATGGGACTCGAAAAGTCACACAGATCTCTGAAGTAGCAGGCATGGAGTCGGAAGTCATCACCCTGACCGACATCTTTAAGTTCGAGCAAACCGGCACGGAGAAAGATGGCAAGCCCATTGGCCAATTCAGGCCGACCGGGTTACGCCCAATGTTCGCCCCGAAACTGGAAGCCATGGGATACCGACTTGACCGCCAGATGTTTTCGATGAGATAAGTGACCTTACGCAATGTCATTCTGAGCGTAGCGAAGAATCTCTGAGATTATCGTAGAGACCCTTCGCTTCGCTCACATCGTCCCGATGTCCTTCGGGAGGGTGACATGCTAAAAGACATAAACTGCGTAAGGTGAGGAGATAAAAAAATTCCCGCTGATCATTCAGCGGGAATTCTCTTTATTTTGCGTCCTGGCCTTCGGAAATCCTATCGCTTGCCTCATCCAGTCTTGCCATTTCCTTCTCGGTCAATCTCCAGCCGAGGGCTCCGGCATTTTCCTGGGCCTGCGCGGCATCTTTTGCGCCGGGGATGGGAAGGGCTCCCTTGCAGATCACCCAGTTCAACGCAATCTGAGCATTGGATTTGCCTCCGTGGTCCTGCCCGATCTCGGTCATTAGTTTCAATAGGGGTTGGATCCTGGGCAAAAGCCCGGCATAACTCCTGGCTCTTGAGCCCGGTGGCGGGTTTTCTGGGGAATATTTACCTGCGAGTAACCCTTTTTCGATCGGGCTGTACGCGATCAGGCGGATCCCCAATTCCTTGCAGCGTGCCAGTGTGCCATTCTTTTCCGTGGCACGGCTCAACAGGCTGTAGTGAACCTGGTTGGATGCCAGTGGAATGCCATGGCGCGCCAGGGACGAATACGCTGCCAGCATACGCGACTGCCCAAAATTTGATACACCCACGGTTCGTGTCATGCCACTTTTCACACACTCCACCAGTCCTTCCATAAGCGAGTCTGTGCCAAGGATGGGGCTGGGAAAGTGGATCTGGTACAGGTCCACACTTTCCACGTTCATGCGTGCCAGGCTGCCTCGTAACGCGCGGGGAATTGCACCTTTATAAAACCTCCAGGGCCACGGGAAAAATTTTGTGGCAATCAAAACAGGCTGCTCGGTTTCCTTCATGAACCGTCCCAGCAGGCGCTCTGAAAGACCATTGCCATACAGTTCTGCCGTATCAATAAAGAGGATGCCATCCGTGATCGATGTCTGGAATGCCTCGTGAACCTGAGCTTCCCCATAGCCATGCCCATATTGCCAGACCACATGGTCACCCCATTGCCACGCACCGAGCCCCATTTCTATTGCGTGTAAAAATCTGGTCTCACTGCTGATATCGGTCATGGGTACCCTCACGAAAGAATTCCTGATTGTACCCCGCACGCTACATAAAGCGGAAGAGAAAAAGCGTGCGGGGTTGTACCCCGCACGCTACATAAAACGGAAGAGAAAGGCGTGCGGGGTTGTATCTTAAAAAATCAGCGGCCTTATAGTACAATTCAGCCCGCTTAATACCCTGCACGTTTCTTCAAGCGCTCCATATAGCGTGCGGGGTCATATGTG
>JANMSY010000522.1:0-2696 GCA_031389865.1 Anaerolineales bacterium
TCAGCCCATCCTCCAGCCGGCCCAGATCATTGAGGGTAACACCAAGATTACTATGTGCCCCCGCGTCCATAGGCAAAAAAAATGTCGCTCTCCGCATAGGCTCCAGCGACTCTACAATACGCCCCTGTAATTTGAGTACCGCCCCCAGAATCTTCCAGCTAACCCCGCTTTGCGGAAAATGTTCTGTTTGCCGCCGGGCAATCGCTTCTCCCTCAGTATAGTGACCCTGATTAAGCAAAGTCACTATACGTTCAACTTCTTCAGAAGCCGGTGCTGTTGCTGAACCCGAACTAGCATCACTGTTATTCGCCATTATATTTTTAACCTACTGGTCTAATAATTAGCTTCATTGTATGTTCAAAAACCATGTCTATTTCAAAGCTCACTTTAACAAGGTGTACCATCATCCTAACGGCATCCCTCATATTGTAATTAACCAAAATATCCAACCCGACACAAAAGCGCGTCAGAATATATCAAGCAACTTATCCACCACATGGCTCCACGAATAAGAAGATCTAACAACTTTAGGCCCAATTTCTCGGGCGCTCTTTGAAAATTCCTTATCATCAATAAGTCCTTGAACTGCCGATACTGCATCTGACAGATCTGGCTCAAGATACCACTTACCTTCCGGGCCGCGCTTCAAATGTGATTCTATCCGACGTGCAAAGCGGCCATCAACAAAGTCATCTGTGGAACCTCCGCCGGTGCAGACTATCGGCAAACCACATGCTGCGGCCTCAAGTACCGGCATATTGAAGCCTTCTGCGTGATACGGTGAGAAGTACTGATCGGCAGCCTGATAAAGAGAAGCCATCTCACGAATAGAAAGTGTCTCGCCAAGATATATCAATCTGGATTTCACAATCTCACGGTCATCTTCCTGCAATGCGTCAAGATTCTGAAGTATTGATTTTTCGGACCCATAGAGAGAATCAAGGCCTTTGAGGCATACATACACGTGCGGATTTTTTTTGGCAATCTGCGCAATGGTATTCAACAATACCGGTATCCCTTTATTGCCACTTGCACCACCAATGTTAAGAACAACGTATTTGCCTTCCCACCCAAGCTTTTTTCTGATTTTGTTCCTTTCTTCATCAGGCAATGGGAAAAACAGCTCCGGTTCCACTCCGAGTGGAATGACCACAACTTGATCGGAAGAAAAGCCGGCTTCAATGAAGCCGCGTCGAGACCACATTGAAGGGGTCAAAACAGTAACAGACTGATCAAGACGTACTTTATCTAAATAACCCGGGTCGGCAAGCTGTTGGGGCAACAATTGTCCTAGCTCGGTAGTGCCAAAGACTATTGTCTTAGCACCATCAACCGGGGTTAAGCGCCTGGGAAAATCTAATCGCAGGACATAATTCGGCTCCCAGCCAGGCTCTGGATTCGCAAGGTTTGTTAGTGCCTTTTCTGTGAAGTTTGAGCAGGTGCCATTGACTGCTTTCCAATGGCTCCGGAAATATGGGCGATCCATGAACCGCACATCCAGGCCAGCTTTGTAGCAAAGCTCTGACACAATGCCGGACATGACTAATGCATATGAATGCGGCACAAAACGCCATCCTTCAACAAGAACTCGTCGTGGTTTCGATGTTTTTTCCGTTCGATCTGACTCGGTCAGCCGAGCCAGAAGCACCTGCCGGCCTTGGGAGACTACCTGAAAACCATCACTCACCGCTTCT
Organism: Anaerolineales bacterium; assembly: GCA_031389865.1. Lineage (GTDB taxonomy): Bacteria > Chloroflexota > Anaerolineae > Anaerolineales > Villigracilaceae > Defluviilinea. Next base: position 1,695 of record JANMSY010000522.1, read on the forward strand.
GAGACAAGTAATTTCCCTTTCCCGCCGAGTCCATTCGTAATTACATACTCGCGACCATTCCATTCTATATCAGTGTCATCTATCAAAATTATCGATTTTTCATGCAGCCATGGTTTTGCGGCACGATACGCATCTAAATGTCTTTCTGAATATTCCGTGGTGCCAACATCCCAGGCATCCAGATAGAGCAGGTCAATTGTTTCACCGAAATTTGTTAAAAACTGAAGGCCGTCAGCGGTGAGTGCGTGAGCATCCAAATATCCAAAAGCTTGCAGAGACTGTTGGGTAATGGCTGTACAATCCGGGTTGATATCAACACTGAAAAATTTTTTTGCGGCCCGAGCCCAGTGAATACTTGAATGACCATCATTGCAACACGGCTGGCTTGAATCATCGAGATCGTGCAATAGTGGCTGACGCATAGAGCCTATCTCTACAATGGTGTGCCCTTGACGATCATGAAAAAGCTCAAGAGTTTTTTTTATAGTTTTGTACGGCCGATCTCGCTTGTCTTGATCAATCATCGAAGTCTCCAGTTTTTTCTAAGCGCGGTAATTAATAAAGAGCTTTTTTTACACCTGCCAAAGCATCCCCATTACAACTGACCCATCATCCTGAACACATCCCGCATCTTGTAACAGGCCTGCCATCCCAGCCGCTCAACTGCCTTATCAGGATTTGCCCGGCTAACCATGATCGCGGAGGGGCCCAGCAGAGTTGGATAAGTAATGACATGTTCACGCCAATCCAGTCCGACACAATTGAATGCCCAGGTTGCAAACTCATCCAGAGTGTTGGTCTCACTGGTGGCAACCACGTTATCTTCAGGGTCATCCGGTCATCCTGCTGAAGAATACGCCGCATTGCCTCGACATATTCCGGAGCATAGCCTCAGTCGCGGGCAATAGAGATATTCCCTAGGTAAAGTTTTTCTTTGCTTCCTGCGGCAATTCGACCAGCGGACAGGATGAATCTTGCGGGTGACGAAACGTTCGGGAAACA
>JANMSY010000540.1:0-2985 GCA_031389865.1 Anaerolineales bacterium
CCATGCGTTGCGCGCAAAATTTGGAACGTGGGAGGAAGTCCGCGATGCGGAAACGAATGATGTGGTGAATGCGATCCGTCCTGCGGGGCTGGCGAACCAAAAGGGACCGCGCATCCAGCAGGTATTACGTTCCATTACCGAAGAACGCGGCAGCCTGGATCTGTCTTTTCTGGGGGATCTATCTGTGGAGGAAGCGAAAGCATGGCTGACAAAGTTCAATGGTGTTGGCCCAAAGACTGCTGCCATTGTTTTATGCTTTTCATTGAATAAAGCTGCCTTCCCCGTGGACACACACATCTACCGCGTGACGGGGCGCATCGGACTCCGCCCTGAAAAGATGACCGTGGAACAGGCGCATCCGCATCTTGAAGCTCTATTCCCGCCCGAGACGTATTATGCCGCGCACCTGAACATCATCCGTCTGGGACGTGAAATCTGCACCGCCCGGAGGGCATTCTGCGAGAAATGTCCGATCCTGAATTTGTGTGATTATGGCATGAAGAATATGTCATTGCGAGGAACCGTGTAGCAGAGACGAAGCAATCTCCTCGCCAAATATGAGATTGCCACGCTGTCAGAAAACCCCCCACAGCTCGCAATGACGAATATATTTATCTATTATCCCCATCTCCTTTGATCTTTCCCCTCTCCAAACGATCATATAACTTGGCGATATTGTATTCGGCAATTTCATCAAGAGTTAAATCCAACTCGGTAGCGACCTGGGCAATGTACCACAGTACGTCACCGAGTTCGGCTTTGAGCGCCGCGCGCGTCTCTTCGTTGATCTGACCGTCCTTATCGCGGAACACTTTCTTGATCTTGCCCGCCACTTCGCCCGCTTCGTTGACAAGCCCCAGCGTGGGATAAATAACGGGATGTCCGATGGCGGGATATTTGGCTGTCTTGCGTGATTTGGTTTGGTAGTCGTTAAAGTTCATAATAATATTCGATTCCCTATACAAAAACCGCAGGTGAAACCTTGAACTTCTTTGCCAGTAAGCGAATCTGACGGACATTCAGTTCACGCTTGCCATTCACAATTTCGGAAACAACCCCCTGTGAGCCAATTTCCGACAGATCAGATTGAGTCAATCCATGTTCGTCCATGAGAAAGCGTAATACTTCCATCCCTGTAGATACGGGGATGGAATAGTGTTCTTCTTCATAAGCGTGAATAAGTGTACCTAGCGTGTCCAGCAGGCTGTAAAGCGGATGCTTTTCATTTTCGCCGATCTCATCGAGCAATTCATTGATTCGCTTGACAGCCGCGTTATACTCGCGCTCGTTGTGAATGCTGAGCAGAGGGGCGATGTTCGTCCAGTGTGTCTGAATCTGGTCATTTATAAGAGTCATTTCTTCCCATCTCCTCGGTCATATTCTGTATGAGTTAGAACATGCCGCACATAAACTTTACTACGATTGAAGTGGATGGATGTAATTATCCGATATTTGTTTCCAGCAATATTGAAGATAAACAGGTTATCCACTCGGTCTGCAGATGGGAAAACAGTACGCAGCTCGGCAAAACTGTGGAAATCGGTTTTATCTACAACCTTGTACCATCTTGCAAGGGGTATTTCGCTATCGGGATGTTTTTCCCAGAATTGGATTAATGTTTTGCGGGAGATGATGTGCACTGCAAGAGTTTATCTCAATTTGAGATATTTTGCAAGCCCCAATCTATAAATAGCTAGTATCGAAACTGCTTTGCCAATCCCCTCCACCAATCGTCTTTCTCACCAGGCAAAAAGGGAGTGTACAACGTCAGTCGGTCTGCAATTCCCTCGTAGCGTTTCTTCAATTCTTCTGCCAATTTTTCTTCTTCTGTTATCAGGCAAAACTCACTCAACATCTCATCGGTGATGAGCATTGGCATCTCGGCCCATTCTCCGCGCGCCGCGTGTGTGGATAATTTGTCGGCTACATCGCCCCAGCCGTGCAGATTCATCACGGAATGATAGGATGGCGTGGAAGCGTAGAATGACACCTGCGCACGGGCGAAGTTCATCTCTTCGAGAGTCGTGGCAACAAAGGCGGTGATGGAAACTGTAACATCTTCTCGTTGGCGGTTTGTCTTCTTCGCACCTTCCTCAATCGCAGGCAGCATCACTTCCTTCATATAACGGATGCTATGAAACGGGTGTACATGAAATCCGTCACAGATCTCGCCTGCAAGTTTTGCCAAACCCGTATTCACTCCTGCAATGTAGATGGGGATATTCGGATGTTCAATTGCCCCAGCATTGAAGAACGGCGACATCAATGTGATCTTGTAATACTCCCCGCGATAATTCAACTTCGTGCCATTCTGCCAGCAATCCCAAAATGCACGGATCACATGGATCTGCTCGCGCAATTTCCCAGTCACCGACTCGGGCCATGGCTGGCCGAATCTCCGTTCGATATGCGCCTTGACCTGCGTGCCCAATCCCAGAATGAATCGTCCATCGGACTGCGCGGCTAGGTCCCAGGCGGTGTAGGCGATGTTCGCAGGGGAACGCGCGAAGGAAACGGCAACAGCCGTCCCGACGCGCAGATGTGCTGTATGTTCGGCGATCAGCGCGCAGGGCAGGAACGGGTCATGTTGAGTCTCCTGCGTCCACAGCGCGTCAAATCCAATTTCCTGCGCGGCCTTCGCAATCGCGGGGACATCCTTCAAATGGACAGGGGGAAGTGCAGCATCAAATTTCATTTTCACCACGAAGGGTCACAACACTTGCACCCCGTTCGGGCCACGAGCCCGTCGGGGCGAGACGGCCTGGCGCAAGTGCAGGTGAGGATCACGAAGGGAAAAGGGGAAACCTTTGTGACCCTTCGTGTCCTTTGTGGTCAGCCTAAAAGGTAAGCCATGATCCAATTCGTGGTCGCGGTTAGACCATCCATATGAGCGCGTTCGTAATTGTGCGACGCGTCGATGCCTGGCCCGATCAACGCCAGCGCCACATCGCCGCCCGCGCGCCAGAACGCCTCACCATCCGATCC
>JANMSY010000616.1:0-3686 GCA_031389865.1 Anaerolineales bacterium
GCCAGTAGTCAGACAGGTAGTAAACCACGCGGCCCGGCAGCAGTTCCTCAGCCAAGGCCGGCAGTGCTTTAGAAAGAGCCCACATACCCCAGACAAAGATTAGATCCGGGGCGAAGTCCTTAATGGTATGTTCCAGAAACACCAAGTTTTCCCGGTGCTGTTTTTTCCACCTGGTGAAAAATTGGAGCGGCTGGTAGTAAGCCAGATCTCCTTCGAGATGGAGAAGACGATAGATGTTCTGTTCGCTAGCAGGTGTCTTAGCCAATTCATAGCAACTGGTCAGCACTCCAATCGTATGACCCCGCTCTGCCAAACGCTCGGTCACCTCATGGCACCATTGGGTGTAGCCGCCTGGGCGGGCTGGGGGAAAGAAGTTCGTGAGAAAAAGGATCCGCATGGAGGCTCCAGGACGCGATTATTGAGCCGAAGAAAGATGTGGCGATACCTGCCAGATATGAATTGATCGTCCCGATTCATCATTAAGCGGGAAAGTCTGTACAACTCGGAAATCGGGTATCGAGTCGTAAATGGCATAATCAACGATGAAGTCGACCTTGTTCTCAGAAAGATAATCGGTGAGCGAAACGGGTCCACGTAAAACGCGCTCATAGTAATCAACGTTATTGATCACGCCATCCAAATTAATAAATGTTCGATTGGAGAAATAGCCCAGTTGACCGGTGTTCCATGCTGCAAAGATGGTATCGGCCGGAGAATTCTCGGCTATCCAGAGCGCGGCATTATAGCGGGCGGCATAGAGCGTTGATGAAAAGTTTATGCTTCGGGCAAACAGATAGATGGCAAGCGTAACACCGAGCAAGCTCACGCCAACGGGCGCCCATTTGAGGCTGGCCGAGGAGGGTCTAACCCGTTGGAGCTGCTCAATAGCAAAAAGCGCGATAAGAGAGGCGGTCATAATCCAGAAAATAAACGAAGGCGAGCGGTACCAGGCAAAATACAGCATATACTGCACCCCTGACACGGCAATGTAAATGTGGTAGAGAAGCTCACCGAACAATAAGCACGACCATAAACTTAGAAATGCCACTAGTTCTTTAGGGCGGTTCGGGTTGGCCATGTGTGTGCGTATGACGAGCAATATGCTGAACATTCCAAGTAAAATTAGAACAGGGGTAGGAAAACGGCCCTGAAGAATTGAAGGCAGACCCAGGAGGAAAACCTCGACGAACTTGTCGACCGCTTCGATACTCAACCCCCGCCCCCCGCCTCCCGTTTTGACCAGGGCGGATACCGGCAGAAAAGACCCCCCCATCAGCCGAAACGCGGTTAGTTGAGCAATAAGCCCAAATCCGGCCAGGGAACTTGAGCCAGCGATGACTTTACCGTGCCTCTGCAAAAATAACCTTAAGTTGTGTCGATAAGTATATGCCAGCATTCCCACGCAAAAGGTAAACAGAACGGCCGAGATCAGGGCCGAATCGAGACGTGTCCATACAAAAAGAATGAGAACGACGGTCAAACCCCAGAAGTCAGGTTTCTCATTATTCTGGACCCGAATAAGAAACTCAACGCTCTGCCATATGACACACCAGAATACCAGAGCATGTAATGAATTTTCCATGCCCATTGAATATATTCTAAAAGGCAGGCTTTGCAACGCCCATAAGCTGGCCATGAACAATGCCAGAACCGGTTGTTTCAGAACTGCCCCTATTTTTAAGATAATTAAGTAGCAAAGCCCATTTAGCAGAAAGCTCACAGCCAAGGTTGTAAATAAAAGAACGGCTTTTGATTTTGTCAGCGTCGCAAGCAAAAAGATGACGACAAACCATAACAGTTGTACGCCATTCGTTGTATGGAGACCATCAAACGTGACAAAGCCTAACGTTTTTGCGTTCCACGCAGTCTGCAAATAGTAGTAGGTATCATCAATAATCAGTGAGACTGCAGCATACTCCATGCCTTTAGTGAGGAGGCTCACTTGGATGAGGAATTGCACGATCGCTAAAATGGCGATAATGAATGCAGCTTGCCTAAATGGAATGCTTTGACTCAACAGAAAGTCTCCTGTGTAAAACCCAAAAAGTGTAAAGACTCTTAACGCTTGCGTCTATTCAACAGCTGGATGATCAGCATACTTCCGAGTATCAGCAGAATTGGAACTAATGCCACTCGAAGGCCGAGATCCGGTGCAGGAACACGCCCCATCGGCTGCACTTCTGCTGACGCTAACGATGGAGCTGTCGCCGTCTGCGTTGGCATTGGTGCAATTTGACTGGGCGTTGGGCTGGACGTTGGAACCGGCATTGCAGTTGGATCTGGCGTGGGCATATTCTCGAGAGGCAAGATGTCGTCCAGGGTACGGTACATAACGAATAGTCGGCGGTTCGGATCAGCCGGTCCATCGGCGAAGGTCAGGATCAGTTGGTTGCCGGCCCGTATCACAGGAAGGGTGTCGTGGGCGTGAACTCGATCGCCAAAACCCTCCTCTGAACCTTCTTCAGCGATCGGATAGACCAGTGAGGGTTTGCTCCAGCGGGCTTGATCCCAATACGCATGATAGATCCCCATTGGGTAACGGATCTGGCCCAAAAAATGCACCCGGCCAGATCGGTCTACGGCTAAGCCATCAAATGCTTGCCCGTGTAACTCGCCAAAAATCCGTACTGGCCCACTCCAAGTAAGTCCGGCATCTGTTGAAAAGCGATGATTACGATAAGGCAAGCTGCCAGCAGCCCAGATAACATGCACAGTTTGGCCCTGAACGATCATTTTGGGACTGGCATTCGTTAGATTGTGATCACTCTCCTCGTTATGCTGATCAATCAGAAAGGGTGTTGACCAGGTATGACCTCCATCGAGAGAATTGGCGTAGCGAATCCATGGGGGACCGGCTGTCTGGTCAAGGGCGTTGTAAACCCAAACGGCATGAAAGCCACCAGTATCATCAATCTCGAAATTTAGGCTATCTGGAGTATGAGCGGGCTGAATATCCGGGTCCAACCAGACCGGCTCCGACCATGTTATCCCCTGATCTTCAGAGTGGATATAGTATACGCCAGGCCTTACCATTTGATCGATGTACAGGATATGGAATACGCCCTTCGAATCGACTCGCAACTGGAGAGCTCTCGCTGGAACTTGAATTTTGACCGGTTTCGCCCAGTTTTGGGCCGAGATTGCGTTGTTGGCTGGCGCGTGAGTGTAATAGGCAGGACCATACAGGCCCTCGGCCCAGGCGATATGCAAGGTGCCATGCTGATCGACAACCGGTGATACGTTCGTAATTGAAATGCCTGTCACATAGATCTCATTCGGCTTGGACCATGTTGCACCATCAAAACGAGCGTATTGGATAATCGTGCGTCCGTCTTCGAACAAAGTCTCAGTCCAAAAGCAATGCACATAGCCGTACTGGTCAGCCACCAGGTAACCCTCGCTGGCCTTTCCCGCGTCACTGGAGAGGCGATACGGTTCCGACCATCCTCCGCCGTTCCCCTGAGCCTGGGTTGGTGCGATCCAAAATATGGATAGCAATGATACAGCCAATAAGGCAATGCCTATTCTTTGTTTGCTCACGTTCTAATCCCTAACCATTTCAGGAGATCTCATGGCTGAGGACATGGATGGAGCCTTCCCCAGTACATCGAGGTATAGCTCTTCAAGTCTCCTGGTGTACTCCTCCCAGGAGTATTGCTCGATCGCCTGCTGCCGAGCGTTTTGGC